>DATFRE010000647.1:0-7597 GCA_035263545.1 Dongiaceae bacterium | reverse complement strand
ACCACCTCCAGCGTCTCGGCCAGGGCCTGCGCGGTCACGGGCTTCGTCGCACGGCGCAGCAGCTGGATGATCTCGAACATCCGGTCGGATCGGCTCACCGGGGCTTCCAATTCCGACGATCACTGAACAGGATTGCTCCTGACAATAGGCTGTCAGGAGATTTTGGCGAGCGAGATCTCGGGGCTAAGGCTTGCCTGGCAGTGTCTCGGCGAAGAAGCCGATGGCAAGATCGATCGTCCGTGCGTGGATCACGGCGCGGTCCACGCCAGCGCTGTCTTTGCAGACCTGCGCCAGGCTCTCGGCCATGGCCGCTACGCAGATATCGAGGAAGGTGTAATGCCCTGCGCCGGGCAGCAGGGTGACGCTCGCCCGCGGGAGGAAGCCGGCGATGTGCTCGATATTGGTCTTGACGGGGGCGATCGGATCGGCGCTGCCGGCCACCATCGCAACCGGGATTTGGACATCGGCGAAGGAGTTGGCATCGAAGGCCTGGCCAATGCCCGGCGCGATCGCGAAGACCGCCTTGATCCGCTCGTCCCGATAGGATGCGCCGGACCGCGACATCGATGCGGCCATCTCCGGCGAGGGCGCGGATAGCGTGCTTCCCCCGGCTTTGATTCTGCTCATCTCGGGCGGCTGGCAGTTGGGGTCGGCCGCCGGCGAGGCACAAAAGTCCTTGAAGGCCTGGAGACTGGTCCGCGCCCCGGCGAGCTCGAGCACCGTATAGCCACCGGCCGAAAAACCGACGGCACCGATCCGGTCGTGGGCTATGTGAGGGCCGAGGGTCGGATCGGCAAGGACGCCGTCGAGCACCTCGCTCATGTCGAGGGCGCGTTCCCACCACAGCACGAAGCCTTCCAAGGTCATGGGCTCGAGCGCGTTGTTGCCGGGATGGTTCACGCCCGCCACCACATAGCCCGCCGCGGCCAGACCGGCGCCAAGCTAATCGAGGCTGTCGGCGCTACCTCCGGTGCCATGGGAAAGCAGCAGCAGCGGATATCTGGCTTGCGCCGCCGAAAGCGGGGCATCGACCGCAGCCGGATGGCTCTGGAAGATCGCATGACCCGGTGGGCCGATGTCGTGAGCCATCGCAGGGACGCTGGGATCAACGGGATACCAGATCCGCGTCACCAGCGCTTCCGTCTGGGCGCCGCGCCAGTTCCGGGCGATCTCGGGGTGATAGACGCGCTGTGTCTCGCCCACGTGATAGGACGCAGGGCTGTCGGCGAGCGCCGTGCCAATCCAGAGACCCGCAAGAAGGATGCTTGCGGCAAGGCGTCGTTGCAGCATGGTCGTTTCCTTCAGCCAGATCCGAACCATGGCTGGCACCCGGCAAGCGTAGCAGGCGGGCGTTACCGGCGCATGGCTCAGGCGGCGGGGAGTCGGCCCAGTACCTGCTCGGGCGCGAGATCCTCGAGGCAGCGGTGATGCCCCAGCGGGCAGACCCGCTTGTTGCAGGGGCTGCAGTCGAGGCCGAGGCGCAGCACATGGGCCTTGGCATTATGCGGCCCGGTGCGTATCGGGTCGGAGGGACCGAAGACGGCGACCTGCGGCAAGCCCAGAGCCGCGGCGACATGCATGAGACCTGAATCATTGCTGACCAGCGCATCGGCGAGGCTCAGCAGCGCCACCGCCTGGTCGAGGCTGGTCCGTCCCGCCAGATTCTCATCGGCGGGAATGGCCGCCGCGGCCTCGCGGTCGGCCGCGGAGCCGAAGAGCCAGATGCGCCAGCCTTGGGCGCGCTTGGCTGCGGCGACGGCCGCGAAATGGCGCGCCGGCCAGCGCTTGGCCGGGCCATATTCGGCTCCCGGCGCGATCGCCAGGAGCGGAGCCTTCGGCGGCTCCAGGCCGAGGCCAGCGAGGGTGCTGCGGCGCATCTCCTCGGTCACGACGAGGCGCGGTTCCGGTACCTCGGAAATACCTGGCGACAAGGCGAGGAAGCTCTCCACCTGCGGCAGGCCCGGCTCGGGCAGAACTTCGTTCAACAGGAGACGGCGGAGCGCCCCGCCATAGCCGCGCCGCGCAGGAATGCCGGCGAAGAAGGGCACCAGCGCCGACTTGAGCGAGCCAGGCAGCACGAGGGCGAGGTGGTAGCCTCGTCCGCGGAGCTCGCGACCGATCCGCAAGCGCTGCCCCAGGCCAAGCTCGCCATGGCCGAGCGGGAGTTCGATGCCCTCGCGCACCTCCGGCATGAAGCGCAGCAGCGGCAGGGTCCAGCGCGGCGCGAGCACGTCGAGGGCCGCTGCCGGATAGCGATCGTGCAAGGCCCGGAACAGGCTCTCGGCCATCACCATGTCGCCGACCCAGGCGGGGCCGACGATGAGGATGGCCAGGGGCGAGGCCGCCCCCTTCATGCCAGATACTGATCGATGCCGCGCTTGGCCCGCATGGCCCTCGAGCGGATGGTCTGCTGCAGCCGGGCGAAGTTCACCCGCTCGCGGCTTCTGTCCAGGGCGCCATGCCAGAGATGCAGCACCGGGATGGCCCAGCGGCTGGCGCGCCGGCGCTTCCCGGCGTTAAACAGGCGCTGAACCAGATCGCTGTCCTCATAGCCCCAGCCGACGAAATCTTCGTCGAAGCCGTTGATCGCGAGGAGATCCTGGCGCCAGACGGCGAGATTGCAGCTCTTGGCCCCGACCAGATCGGTGCGCGACCGGGCGCCGTCGAACAGGCGCAGGACGGGCGTGACCCGGTTGACCCGGCCGGCGAGGCGCGCCTTCAGCCATTGGCCACTGCTCCAGCTCCAGAGCGGAAGCTGCTCGGCCGTTGCGCGCGCGCTCAGCTTCCGGTCGAGGAGCACGCGATTGCCGCTGACGAACCAGCCCGATTCCGCGAGCCTGACATGCTGGGCGATGAAATCGGCCAGAGGCACGCAGTCGCCGTCGAGAAAGATGATGTAGTCGCCGGTCGCCACCGCACTCGCCCGGTTGCGGGCCATCGGCGCGCGGAAGCCTTCATCAGGCTGCCAGACATGGCGCAGCGCATAAGGCAGATCAGGCTTGAGCCCGGCGAGGACGGCGGCGGTCTCCTCCCGCGAGCCGTCATCGGCAACCACCACCTCGAAGCCGCCCTCCGTCTGCGCCGCGAGCCCGCGAAGCACCAGGGCCAGGGCGTCGGGGCGGTTATAGGTCGTGATGACGACGCTGATCTTCACGGGGTGGAACTCCGCTGAAGAACAAGCTGACGAGGAAGGCGAAGCTATGGCCGTCCTTATGATCCATGAGCAGGGAATTGAACAGGCAGGCGACGGCGAAGCAGAGGACCAGGACTTGGCCCTGGCGTGCCTCCCAGATCGGCAGGCTGCCGGTTCGCCGCCAGAGGATGATGAAGAAGGCGAGGAGCGCCGCGAGACCCACCGCGCCCATCTGTATGGCGATCAGGAGATATTCGTTATGGGGATTGTGGGTCGGAAGAGTGTGATGCGCGGCGGCCAGCTCCTCATAGGTCCGGTTGAAGCTGCCGGTGCCGGTGCCCAGGATCGGGTGCCTGAGGAAGGCCTCGCCGCCGAGGCGCAGGAATTCGAGACGCGTATTGGCGCTGCTGGCGGCGAGGCTGGCGGCGTCGACGCCCCGCACCTGACCCAGCTCTACCGGCGCGTTGGGGTTGACCGGCTGCAGCTTGCGGATGCTCGTATCCTGGCCGCCGCCATGCTCAAGCGCCCGGCTCATCCCGATCATGCGCTCATGCATGCGCGGGGAGAGGAAGACGAAGGCCGCGGCCGCGACAAGGATCACCGCCATCCCCGGCAGCCAGAGGCGGCGGGGAGCGATCTGGACCAGCAGCATCAGGGCGGCGATGAAGAGGACGACATAGCCGGTGCGGCCGGTGTTCAGGAACAGCGCGTAAAGCAGTCCCCAGACGATGAAGAAGATGGCGATCTTCCGGTGCTCCGGCCGGCGGATCGCCTCGATGGTGAAGAAATAGGTGCCGAGCGCCACCAGCATGCCCTCGGTGATATAGCTACCGAAGGCGCTGTCATAGGGCGTGCGGCCGATGACGGCGCCCACAGCCTTGGCCAGGGGTCTGTAGAGCGGGGTCGTGCCCACGGCGAGGATCAGCACGATGCCCGCGAGAAATCCATAGAGCCCGGCCTTGCGCGCCCGCGCATCGCGGCAGATCAGCATGAACAGGGGCAGATAGAGCAGCTCGCGATAGCGGAACCAGCCGCGCACCGCCTCCGGCAACGGTGCCGCGCTGTAGAGCGTACCGAGGCCCAGCAGCGCGAAGAGGCCGAAGGCGGCCCAGGCGACGGGATCGCCGCGGAGCCGGCGCCAATTCTCCGCCGGCTGCCATTCCGCCAGCAGCACCAGGAATCCCAGCACGCTGAAGATCTCCGAGAAGGAGACCGAGATCGGCATGGTGAGACCGATGAGGAAGGCGCTGGCGATGCGCAGCCGGTCGGCGAGCTCGGGCTTCAGCATCAAGCCCTCGCTTCCGCGATCAGGAACAGGCGGCGGAAGGGGAAGAGGGTGCGCCCGGAGGCGGCAGGCGGATAGGCCTCCGCCACGCGCGCGCGATAGGCGGCTTCGAAGTCCCGGCGCTGGTCGCCCTCGAGAGCGTCGAGCAAGGGCTTGAGCGCTGTCCCCTTGGTCCATTCGGCGACGGGATTCTCGCCCGCAAGTTCGTGGAGATAGGTGGTCTCCCAGATGTCGAGGCGTGCTGCCAGCGGGCGCAGCAGGTCGTAATAGACCGCCGGCTGGGCGACCGGTGAGGGGCGCAGCAAGGGCCTGAGCCGCGTCCGCCAGGGCCCCGCCTCGGCGGCGGCCAGCATCGCTTGATGGGAGGGCTGGTCATGGTTGCGCGGCATCTGCACCGCCAGCATGCCGCCGGGCTTCAGCTGGGCCATCAGGCGCGGAAAGAGCCGGGGATGATCGTCCTGCCAATGCAGCGCCGCATTGCTGAACAGGAGGTCGGCCGGTGCGGGGGCCGACCAGGTCGAGAGATCGCCTTCGATGAAGGTGAAAGAGGGCAGGGTCTCGCGTGCCGCGGCGAGCATGGCGGGCGAGGAATCGACACCCGTGATCCGGGCCGCGGGCCAGCGCGCGGCCAGGAGCGGGGCCGCCTTGCCGCTGCCGCAGCCGAGGTCATAGACGGCGGCCGGCGCTTCCAGGGGAATGCGGGTCACGAGATCGGCGGCAGGCCGCAGCCGCTCATCGGCATAGCGGTGATATTGCTGAGGGTTCCAGCTATCCAAGATCGGGGTCCGGTCTGTGGAAGAGGTGTCTCGCCAGAAAGACAGGTCGATCACGGGCGCGCGAATCATGGCCGGAGTATAGGGGTGGCCCCTAGCGGCGCAAGGGATCGAGGCTCACTTTCAGCACCCCTTCGCGGGACGGAAGGCCGATGTGGAAGCCGAGCTGCCGGCAGAGGGCGAGCATGGGGGAATTGTCCCCCAGGACGTCGCCATAAATCTCGTTAACTCCGCGACTTGCTGCATATTCGATGAGGCGCTGCATGAGCACTCGCCCGACGCCCCGCCGGGTCATGGAATCCTCCACGACCAGGGCGAACTCACCCCGCTCGCCATCGGGATCGGCGAAGAGGCGGGCGACGCCGTGGATCTCGGCCAGGCTTGCGGCACCCGCATCGGTCGCGATGATGGCCATCTCGCGGTCATAGTCGATCTGGGTGAGCTGCGCCGCCATGGCGTGGGTCAGGCGCTTCATCGGCATGAAGAAGCGCATGCGAATGGTCTCTGGCGACAGCCGGCCGAAGGCGCGGCGCAGCGCCGGCTCATCCTCGGGCCGCATGGGGCGGAGGCACATGGCCGTGCCGTCCTTCAGCCGGATATCGCGCTCGACCTCGCTCGGGTAGGGCCGGATCGCCAGCCGGGCGATGCCCCGCGGCCGGTCGGTCAGCGCGATGCGGGCGTCGAGAGCGACGACCCCCGTCGGGCTCGCCAGCAGCGGGTTGATGTCGACCTCGGCCACCTGGTCGAGATCCGTCGCAAGCTGCGACAGCTTCACCAGCGTGAGCGCGATGGCGTCGAGATCCACCGGCGGCCGGTCGCGATAGCCGGCGAGCAGCCGGAAGATCCGTGTCTGCTCCATCAGCCTGCGGGCCAGCGCCAGGTTCAGGGGCGGCAAGGCGAGGGCGCGGTCCGCCAGCACCTCGACCGCAGTGCCGCCCTGGCCGAACAGGATCACGGGGCCGAATTGGGAATCCTCGCTCATGCCCAGGATCAGCTCGATCCCGCCGGCGCTCTGCACCATGGCCTCGACGGTGAAGCCTTCGATCTTCGCCTCGGGGCGCATCTCCGCCACCCGCGCCAGCATGCGTTCCGCCGCGGCCGCGACATCCGCCGGGCTCTCCAGCCCCAGCGCCACGCCGCCGACATCCGTTTTGTGGGAGATGTCAGGAGAGAGAATCTTGAGGGCGACAGTACCCCGGAGCTCGGCGGCGGCCTTGGCAGCGCCGCCAGGATCGCGGGCGATGCGCAGCGCGGTCAGCGGTATGCCATAGGCGGCAAAGACATCGCGCGCCTCCGGTGCGGTCAGCATCCGCCGTCCCGCTGCCCGCACGCCTTCGATGATCCGCTGGGCGCCCATGCGATCCGGGTGGAAGCTGTCGGGAATCGAGGGCGGCGTCTGCATTAGCTGGGCGCGGCTCTGCTGCCAGCGGACCAGATGCATGAATCCGCGCACGGCGTCTTCCGGGGTCTCGTAGGTCGGCACGCCCGCGGCGGCGATCAGGTTGCGGGCGCGGATCGCCGTGGCCTCGCCGACCCAGCTCGTCAGCAGGCAGCGCCGGTGGCGGGCATAAGCGCGCAGGACCGCTTCAGCCACCGCCATCCCATCGGCCACCGCCGTGGGGCAGTTGAGTACCAGCAGCGCGTCGATTCCGGGGTCGGTCAGCAGAGGCTCGATGGCAGCCTCGTAGCGTGCCGCATCGGCGTCGCCGATGATGTCCACGGGATTGGCCCGCGACCAGTGGGCCGGCAGCACGGCGTCGAGACGCTTCATCGTCTCGGGCCCGATCTCCGCCAGATGCCCGCCCTGATCGATCAGGGCATCGGTCGCCAGGATGCCGATGCCGCCGCCATTGGTGAGGATGGCGAGGCGGTCGCCGGCAATCGGGGCGGCGCTGGCCAGGGTCTCGGTCGCGGCGAAGAGCTCGGCGAGATCATAGACCCGCAGCACACCCGCCCTCTGGAAGGCAGCGTCATAGACCGCATCGGCACCGGCCAGCGCCGCGGTATGGGAGGCGACGGCCTTGGCGCCCTCGACATGGCGCCCCGCCTTGATGGCGATGATGGGCTTGCCCCGGGCGGCGAAGCGGGCGGCCGAGATGAATTTGCGCGCATTGCCGACGGTCTCGATATAGAGCAGGACCGCGGTGGTCTCGGGATCGCCGGCGAGATAGTCCAGCATGTCGGCGAAATCCACATCCGCCATCTCGCCCATGGAGAGGAGATGGGAGAAGCCGATCCCGCGCGCCGCGGCCCAATCGATGACCGTCGTGACGATGGCACCCGATTGGGCCAGGAAGGCGATGCGCCCGGCCGGCGGCGTCAGATGGGCGAAGCCCGCATTGAGGCCGATGCCCGGCACCAGCAGGCCAACGCAATTCGGCCCCAGCAGGCGCAGCAGATGCGGCC
>DATFRE010000646.1:0-9100 GCA_035263545.1 Dongiaceae bacterium | reverse complement strand
GGGTGTCATCTTGGTGGCCTTCGACAACATTCTCGACACCGAGGACGCCATCAATGTCGACGTCGACCAGAAGGGCCTGGGCGTGCTCTGGGCCAACTGGCTGATCAAGCATATTCCGAATGGCGGCAAGGTCCTCGAGGTGCGCGGCGTCGCCGGCACATCGGTGGACACCGACCGCCATAACGGCATCCACGAGACCCTCGACGCCTCCGGCAAGAAGTGGGATGTGGTCGAGGTGGTCGGCAAGTGGGACGACCCGACGGCCCAGAAGGCGACGGCGGACGCCATCGCCGTGCAGAAGCATTTCGACGGCTTCACCGCCCAGGGCGGTGATACCGGCGTGGTCCAGGCCATGATCGACGCGGGCCATCCCTTCGTACCCTTCGGTGGCGAGACGGAGAACGGTTTCCGCAAGTTCTGCGGGAAATACTCCGGCCAGGGCCTGGTCTGCTCCTCGGCCGGCACCGGCCCGGCTCAGGTGGCGGTCGCGATGAAGACGGCGATCGACGCGCTGCAGGGCAAGGTCGTCCCGCAGTCGGTGAAGCTCCCCCTCGCGATCGTCGAGGATCCGGACTTCAAGGACGGCGTGAACTACTACTCCACCCAGTCCGACAACTTCTTCGTCGGCAACGCCTTCCCGACCTGTGGCATCAACTTCACGGCCCAGGAAATCATGGGCCAGACCCAAGCCAATCAGTAAAATAAGCAAGCTTGTAACCTCGGCGCCGGGGGTTCGCCCCCGGCGCTTTTGGTAGGATGGGGAGGATGGAGGGCCCAGCGCCACTCTTCCGCATGGAAGGCGTCTCGAAGCGCTATGGCGGCGTGCGGGCGCTGGAGGAAGCCGAGCTCACCGTCCATGCCGGCCGCGTCCACGCCGTGCTGGGGGAGAACGGCGCCGGCAAATCGACGCTCATCAAAGTCATGGCCGGGGTGGTGGCGCCCGACAAGGGCCGCATGATCCTGGAGGGACGCGAGGTCGTCTTCCCCGACCCCGCCTCGGCGCTGGAAGCAGGCGTCGCCTGCATCTTTCAGGAGCTCTCCCTCATCCCCGACCTTCCGGTCGCCGACAATATTGTCATCAGCAATCCACCCAAGCGCTTCGGCCTGATCGACCGCCGGACTCAGCGGCGCATCGCCGAGCAGGCTCTTGCGCGTGCCGGCGGCGAGGACATCCACCCGCTGGCGCCGGTCAAGGACCTGCCGCTTTCGCGGCGCCAGATCGTCGAGATCGCCAAGGCGCTGGCGCGCCAGCCCCGCATCCTGATCCTCGACGAGGCCACCTCGGCGCTCACCGCCGCCGACGTGACAAAGGTCTTCGCCGTGCTGAAGCGGCTCAGAGCCGAGGGTCTGGCGCTTCTATACATCTCCCACCGCATGCATGAGATCGCCGAGATCGCCGATGAATGCACGGTGTTCCGCAACGGTCGCAACGTGGCGACCTATCTCGCCGGCACCAAAACCGACAACGAAGTCGTCGAGATGATGATCGGGCGGGAGTACAGCCATGTCTTTCCGCCCAAGCCCAATGTTCAGCCCGACGGCAAGCCGCCGGTCCTGGAGGTGCGCAACCTCTCCTGGACCCAGAGGCTGAGAGAAATCTCGCTGACCGCACGGGCCGGCGAGGTGGTGGGGCTGGGCGGCCTTGACGGCCAGGGCCAGCGCGAGCTGCTCCTGGCGCTCTTCGGCGTGCTGAAGGGGGTCAGCGGCGAGCTCCTGATCGATGGGCGGCCGGTGCCGATCTCGAGCCCGCGGAGCGCGAAGTCGAAGCGCGTCGGCATGGCCCTCATTCCCGAGGACCGCAAGACCGAGGGGCTGATGCTGCCCATGGCGGTGCGCGCCAATCTCTCCTTCGCCGCCCTCGACCGGCTCTCGCGCTATGGCATCATCGATCGTGCCGCGGAGCGCAAGGCGGTGGAGGAGATGGTGCGCCTGCTCGCCATCCGGACCGACGGCACGGATATCCCGGTCGGCTCCCTCTCCGGCGGGAATCAGCAGAAGGTCGTGATCGCCAAATGGCTGATGGTGAGCCCGCGGATCATCCTGCTGAACGATCCGACCCGCGGCATCGATGTCGGCACCAAGCAGGAGATCTACGTGCTGCTGCGCAAGCTCGCCGATACCGGGGCCGCGATCATCTTCTATTCCACCGACTATGACGAGCTGATCGGCTGTTGCAACCGGGTGCTGGTGCTCTATGACGGCGCCGTCAAGCGCACCCTGGTCGAGGGCGAGATCACCGAGCGGGCGCTGGTGGCAAGCGCCCTCAATATCGCGACGGATACCAGGGAGCCGAGCCTCGCGCCGGCGGTCGGCGCATGAGCGACTGGCGCTATCGCCTGGCCGAGCAGCGCGGAACGCTGCTCGCCGCCGGCCTCTTCCTGGTGATGTTCGTCATCTATGTCAGCAACCACCCCGCAGGCTTCACCGCCAATGTGGTGCAGACCGCCGCCAATAAGGGCGTGCTGCTGGCGCTCGTGGCCATGGCCCAGACCATGGTGGTGCTGACCGCCGGCATCGACCTTTCGGTCGGCATGATCTTCATCTTCACCAGCTGCCTCGCCTCCTACATCGTCATCGGCTCGACGCCTCTGGCGCTGCTGGGGATCGTGGGCGTGCTGGTCGCGGGGCTTGCCTGCGGCGCGCTCAACGGGCTGATCGTCATCTACGGCCGGCTCCAGCCGATCGTCACCACCATCGCCACCGGATCGATCTTCTACGGCATTGCGCTGTGGCTGCGTCCGCAGCCGGGCAGCTCCGACAGCTTCAACTCCGACATCGCCGATTTCATGACTGGTCAGCTCCCCGGCGGCGTTCCGGTCAGCCTCGTTGCGCTCGTCGTCATCGTCCTCGTCGTCTGGATTCCCTTCCGGCGCTCGGAGACGGGCCGCGCCGTCTATGCGACCGGATCCTCCGAGGTGGCGGCCTATATGTCGGGAGTGGCGATCCGCCGGGCGAAGTTCGTCGCCTACACCCTCTCCGGGCTTCTCTCCGCCCTGGGCGGGCTTTACGTCACCTTCATCACCTATTCCGGCGAAGCCTCCTTCGCCAATGGCGGCACCTATACGCTCTATTCCATCGCCGCGGTGGTGCTGGGGGGCGTCTCGCTGTTCGGCGGCACGGGCAGTGCCATCGGCGCCATCTTCGGCGCGCTGGCCTTCCGCACCATCGGCGACCTGCTCTTCGTTTTCGACCTGGAGCCGCTCTGGCAGCCGCTGTTCCAGGGTGTTGTGCTGCTGCTGGCAGTCTGCATCGGGGCGGCGCGGCTGTTCCAGGTCCGCAACCGCCTGGATCTCTTTGCATGAGCGATCGCTTCGCATGAGCGCGGGGCCCGCCAGCGCCTCCGCCTCGCGCCTTCCGGCCGCACTCCGGCGCATCGATCCTGCGGTGGCGACCGCCTTCGGCTGCATCGTCGTCCTGCTGCTGCTGGGCAGCCTCTATTCCCCGGAGTTCCTCTCGCTCCCCTATCTTCTGCAGCAGCTCAAGGTCGCCTCCTTCCTCGGCGTCATCGCCACCGGCATGATGATCGTGATCCTGCTCGGCCAGATCGATCTCTCGGTGCCCTGGGTGGTGGCGGTTGGCGGCATGATGGCCTGCGCGGCGACCGCCCATGGGGAAAGCGGCCATATCCTCGCCATTCCCTTCGGCCTGCTCTGCGGAATTGCGCTCGGCTTCCTCAACGGCATCGGGGTCGCCTATCTGCGCATCCCCTCGATGATCATCACGCTTGCCATCAATGCCGTGGCTCAGGGGCTGATGGTCGCCTATACCGGCGGTTTCTCGCCGCAGGACTCTGCCTCGGCCGCCATGCGCTTCCTCGCCACCGGCGACACGCTGTTCGGCATCCCCAACGCGCTCATCGTCTGGGCGATCATTGGGGCGGGCGCGGTCTTCCTCCTCACCCGCACCACCTTCGGGCGCGCGATCTACGCCATCGGCAACCGTGAGCGCGCCGCCTATCTCTCGGGCATCGATACCCAGCGGGTGGTGATGTTCGCCTTCGCCATCTCCGGCGGGCTATCGGCCTTCGGCGGGGTGCTGCTGGCCGGATATGCCAGCAAGGCGGCCCAGGCTATGGGTGATGCCTATCTCCTGCCTTCCATCGCCGCGGTGGTCCTCGGCGGCACCTCGATCCTCGGCGGCCGCGGGTCCTATCTCGGCACTGTCGCCGGCGTGATCCTGATCACCCTCCTGCAGTCCATCCTCTCGGTAATGCAGATGGAGGAGTTCGGCCGCCAAGTGATCTACGGCGTCGTGATCGTCGTCATGTTGCTGCTCTATGGCCGCGAGCGCCTGTTGCGCTGAGGCTTACTGCAGGGTCTCGAGACGCTGGCCGGTGCCGGCGTCGAAGAGATGGATGCGGTCGGGCTGGGGAAGAAGCCCGATACGCGCACCGGGCTCGAGCTTGCGCCGGTCGGTGAAGATGGCGGTCACAGGATTGCCGGCGATCCGGGTGAAGACATAAGTGCTGGCGCCGGTGGGCTCGACGACCTCCGCCTCGGCGGGAATGCCCTCGCCTGGCGCGTCCACCCCCAGATGCTCCGGCCTTATGCCGTAGACGACCTTGCGGCCCTCCTGGCCGGCGAAGCCCGGCCCCAGCGGCAGGCTCGCCTCGCCCGCCACGACCCGCCAACCCCGCTCGCTCCGCGCCAGCACGCCCTCGACGAAGTTCATCGCCGGCGAGCCGATGAAGCCGGCGACAAAGAGATTGGCCGGCCGGTCATAGAGGTCGAGCGGGGGGCCCATCTGCTCCACATTGCCCTCCTGCATGACCACGATGCGGTCGGCCATGGTCATGGCCTCGAGTTGGTCATGGGTGACATAGACCATGGTGGTGCCGAGCCGCTGATGCAGCGCCTTGATCTCCGTACGCATCAGAACGCGCAGCTTGGCGTCGAGATTGCTGAGCGGCTCATCGAAGAGGAAGACCTTGGGGTCGCGCACGATGGCGCGGCCCATGGCGACGCGCTGGCGCTGGCCGCCGGAGAGCTGGCGCGGATAGCGCTCCAGCAGGGCCTGAAGGCCGAGAATGCCTACCGCCGAGCCCACACCCTCCTCGATCCGCTGCCGGCTGGCGCCACGCATGCGCAGCCCGAAGGCCATGTTCTCCCGCGCCGTCATATGGGGATAGAGGGCGTAGCTCTGGAACACCATGGCGATGTCGCGGTCCTTCGGCCGGACATCGTTCACCACCTGGCCGCCAATGGCGATGGTGCCCTTATCGACCTCCTCCAGCCCCGCGATCATCCGCAGCAGGGTCGATTTCCCGCAGCCCGAAGGGCCGACCAGGACGATGAACTCGCCGTCGCCGATGGCGACGTCGACGCCATGGAGGACCTCGAGATTTCCGAAGCTCTTTCGGACGGCGACGACGTCGACGCTGGCCATGCTGCTCTCCTGATACTCAAGACGACGAACGGTGCCAGACCAACGGACGGCCCGGCACCTTTGACGCGCGAAACCTCGCTATCATAACCGGCAAAAGCGAGACGGGAAGCCCGCCCCTGATGTTCTCGCAGCCGCCAGGCGGCGGTCGGCGAAGACGGTGAGGTCACCATGGCCGAGCAGCGCCGTGGCCGGCCAGGCGGGATCGGGCCTGCCGCCGCGAAGCGCTGCGAGCGCCGCGGCCTTGCCCTCACCCATTGCCAACAGGATCACCGAGCGCGCGGCACGGATGGTGGCGATGCCCATGGTCAGTCCCCGGGTCGGGATCTCCGCCTCGCTGGCGAAGAGGTGATGCTGCGCCCGGCGCGTCGAGGCGGCGAGCGTCACCACATGGGTCCCCGCCGTCCAGTCGTCGCCGGGCTCGTTGAAGGCGATATGGCCATTGGTCCCGAGGCCGAGGATCGCAATATCGAGCCCGTCCGCCGCCGCGATCACATCATCATAGGCGCGGCATTCCCCCGCGAGATCCACCGCGTCGCCCTTGAGCAGGCGGACCCGGGCCGCCGGCACCTCGAGCGGTCCCAGGACATGCTTCCAGAGATAGGCCGAATAGCTGCGGGGATCGTCGGCCGGCAGGCCGACGAACTCGTCCAGATTGAAGAAGCGCGCTTTTTCGCCGGCAAGGACTCCCGCCGCGCGCCGCTGGACGAGACGCCTGTAGAGGCCGCGCGGCGTGCGTCCCGTGGCCAGCGCCACGGCCGCCCCGGGCGCGGCCGCGAGCCGCGCCGCCAGCCAATCCGCCGCCCCCTCGGCCAGGGCCACCTCGTCATCGATCCAATGCAGGTCCATCATCTCTCCTAGGCGCGGGGGTTGTAGTCTTGGCTCGCGGTCCGGGCGATAGGGCCCGCGCCTCTTGTAGTGACCTGGTCAACTCCTGGTCAATCGCGAGTGGCGCGGTTTTGCCGTTGTTTTTGCTTGTCATTTCCACCGAGGCCCGAAACGACGGCACGGAAAGAGCGCCGATTCCACCATTCCGGGAATAGGTCTAGAGTCGGCCTGGGGGAGGTCCGACTGGGATGATCTCACATATGCGTACATGCTGGCCGTGGGTGCTCCTGCTCTGCCTTTGCCTGATCACCCGCCCCGCCAAGGCCGACACCCCGCCATCGCCGCCGCCGGCCGGTATGACCCAGCAGCAATACGACGCGCTGGTAAAGGCCGTTGGGGAATCGGTCGTCCACACCCTCGAGAAGAAGGGACTGGTTGCGAAAGCGCCGCCGGCAGCCGCGACGGCATCGAGCAGCCCCGACGTGGAGGAGGTTCTGGCCGACAAGGTGGTTGCGGCCATCGCCGAGATTCCCTCGGTCCTCGCCGGATATCGCGACATCGCCATGGATCTGGTCCGACTCTCCGACCGCCTCGACTTGTCGAGCGGTGACGGGCATTCCCGACCTATCTCGGCCTCTTCCTCCTCGTGGTGGCCGCCGGTTTGGTCGCCGACGCGGCGGTCCGCCGCCTGACGGCAGAACCGCGGGAGGCCCTCACCCGCCAATTCACCGCGGCTGGTGGATGGTGGCGCGTGATCACGATCGCGGTCCTCGATTTCCTCGCCGTCGTCGCGCTCTGGGCCGTCTTCCAGCTCGCTGAGGCGGCCCTGTTCGCAAAAGCAGGCGCGCAGACCCAGCTCGCCTCGGTCCTGCTGGCGAGCCTCGTGGCCTGGCGGGTCTTTACGCTGCTCTTTCGGATCTTTCTGCGGCCCTCCCAGCCGGCGATTCGCATCGCCCCGGTCGGCGACGACAGCGCGCGCCGGATCGCCCATGTCTTCGACGTCGTCATCGTGATCGCCGTCATTAGCCAGCGTACCTGGCTGCACCTCCTGATCACGCCGGCGGCTCTCCATGCCGCCATCCTGACCAACAGCCTGGTCATTCCCACGGTGCTGATCTACGCCATTCTGCGGCTACGAAGCGACATCGCCGGCTGGTTCACCGGCCTCATCGACGGCGGCGCAATCAAGCCAGGCTTTAGGCTGGCCATCGCCCAGCATTGGCATTGGATCGCCGTCCCACTCGCGATCCTGCTGGGGCTCGTGCGCATCTATGCCGCGCTCTCCAGCGATTTCGAGGCTCCCTCCAGCACGCGGGTCACCCTGAACATCCTCGTCGGATTGATCCTGGCCGAGACGCTCTGGTCCTTCATCACTCGATCCGCCCGCCGCTCGGCGGAAGCTGCCGGAACGGGCGGCTTTCCGCTGCTGCCCTTCCTGATCCGCGCCGCGCGCGTCACGATCTGGGTTGGTGCGACCGCCACGCTGGTCCGGCTCTGGGTGGTCGATGTGCTGGCTCTCCTCGACCAGGCATCCTGGAGCCAGTACAGCCACGCCTGGCGTACGGCAATCGTGACGGCGCTGGTCGCATACATCGCCTGGGATGCCCTCTATGTGGCGACCGACGCCCGGGAGAAGCATGGCCTGGCGCCGGGCTCGGAGGAGACCCCCATCGGCGCCACCCGGCTGGAAGCCCTGGCGCCCTTCCTGCGCGTGATTTTCGGCAGCTTCATCTTCGTGACCGCGGGGCTGCTGATCATCGCGAGCCTCGATATCAGCATCACGCCCTTCATCGCCGGGGTCTCCGTGATCGGGCTCGCGATTTCCATCGGCAGCCAATCGCTCGTGCTCGATATCGTCTCCGGCCTCTGCTATCTCGCCGAGGACGCCTTCCGGGTCGGCGAGTACATCGAATGCGGCGATGCGAAAGGGCATGTGGCGGGCTTCACCCTGCGCTCCCTGCGCCTGCGCCATCAGAGCGGCCAGATCCATACCATCCCCTTCGGCCAGCTGGGGCGGGTCGCCAATTTCAGTCGCGACTGGTCGACGCTGAAGTTCAACCTCCGCTTCGACCACGATACCGACATCGAGAAGCTGCGGATGGAAACGAAGAAGGTGGGCCTCGCCATGGCGGAGGATCCCGCGCTGAAGGACGACATCATCGAGCCGCTGAGGCTGCAGGGCATCGACGACATCGACGATACCGCCACCATCATGCGCTTCAAGATCACGGTCCGGCCGACTCGGCAGTCCTTCATCCAGCGCGAGGCCGTGGAGCGGTCGGCCGCTGCTTACAGGGAAGCGGGCATCGCGTTCGCCAGCGCCACGGTCGCGGTCCAGGCCATCGGCAGTACGCCGGTCGATGGCACCGTGGCCGCAGGCGCAGCGGCGGCCAGCAAGGTCGGGTGAGGGCCGGCAGCCGGGGCCATCCGGCGCCGGGAGGGTCGATTCTGAGCAGCCCGGCGGACATCCGGCGCAGCCTCACAAGAAAGTGTCGTTGAGACGAAGAAATCTCGTTCTACGCCACGTAAGGATGCCTATATCTACAATCCGACGAAGTGGGGCGTAGCCATGCTCGGCCTGATGATTTCCGACGTGATGGATGGCGTCGATCGACACCAGTTCAACGGCTTGGCAGGCTGAAAGACGCCCGGTTCCAGATGGATACCCCCATCGAACGGCTCCATGCCGCGCTGCTGACGCTCTCTCACAATCGAGACAGCTTCCCGCGCACCCGCAAGCTGCTCCAGTCCGGCAAGACTCGCATCGCCCAGAAGCTGGGCGAGGAGGCCATCGAGGTCGCGCTCGAGACGGTCAAGGGCGACCGGGCCGCCGTCGTCCTCGAGAGCGCCGACCTCCTCTACCACCTCGTCGTGCTCTGGACCCTCATGG
>DATFRE010000645.1:0-2463 GCA_035263545.1 Dongiaceae bacterium | reverse complement strand
ACCGACGATCCTAAAGTGGGAGGGGTAGTGCGCTACACCGCGGCGGTGCCATAGTAGAGCGTCACCGCGTGCTTGGCCTCGGCGAAGAAGAGCCAGCGCTCCAGGAGTACGCCGCCGAAGCCGCTGACAGCCGCGATCAGCAGGGCTGCTGCCCCCGTCAAGGAGGGCAGTGCGGTCGCGAGCAGCGTCAGGACAAGCGGCAGCAGGAAGCCGAAGAGGATGGAAAGCCACCGGAGCTTGCTGGCATGCTTGCGGGCGATGGCATGGCCCATCTCCTTCATCAGGTAGTTGTCGCTGGTATGCGGCGCCTCCAGAAGCCGCACCCGGCCCAGCGGCCCGAGGCCCGTGGCGCTCTCGGCTGTGCTTTCGGGCTGCGCCTTATCGATGCTGTGCCAGTAGGCGAGCTTCGCCACCAGCCCGATCACGAGCATGGCGAGCGTGAACCAGGTCAGCGGCATCGGGATATGGCCGAAGAAAGCGAGCAGCATCTGCAGCAGCAGGGTGCCGGTCATAAGCCCCAGCAGAAGATAGACCGCCGGCACCAGCGGGTGATGCCAGCGCGGGATCGGCTTGAGGGAGGCATAGATCATCGAGGTGCAATAGACCGTGACCGCCGCCACGAGGGCTGTGAGCCACCCGAGCCAGGGCAGGGTCCGGCCATGGAGAAGCCAGAGCAGCGCCAATATCCCCGCCGGCGGATAGACAATGAGCGAGGCAATGCCCTCGCGCGACAGCCAGGAGGAGCGCCATTGGGAGAGGGCGCGCCAGGCGCGCTCGGGGTGGCCGAGATGGAAGGTGGAGGCAAGCAGGCCGAAGGAGATTGCGCCCAGGGAGAGGCCGAATGCGACCCCGGCGAACCAGCGGCTCTCGGGCAGGAAGGCCGTGCCGCTGAGGAGCCCGATCAGGAAGAGCAGGCCGTAGCCGGCGCCCGAGGCGGTGGTGAAGAGGATGACGGAGAGCGCGGGATGCATTGGGGTCAGATCATGGAGATCAGCGCGACAGCACGCGGTCGATCCAGCGCAGGAAGGGGTGCGCGCCCTCGGCGGGCGGCGCTGCAGGCGCAAGCGCGAGTTCGCGATCCTCGCCCTTGCCGTCCCGGCGCGGGCGCGGCGGCAGATAGCGGTTGACCGGCTGATAGCCCATCTCGGGCATGAGGGCATAGCCCCCGCGCTCGGCGACCAGGACCGAAACCTCGGATTGCGGATCGCCGAGATCGCCGAAATGCCGGGCGGAGACGGGGCAGGTCGCGACGCAGGCCGGCACCCGATCGGCCGGATCGAGGGTCTCGTTGTAGATCTTGTCGATGCACAGGGTGCATTTCTTCATGACACCCACATCGTAGTCGTATTCCCGCGCGCCATAGGGGCAGGCCCAGGAGCAGAGCTTGCAGCCGATGCAAAGGCTCTCATTGACGAGCACGATGCCGTCTTCGGCCCGCTTGTAGGAGGCGCCGGTCGGGCAGACCTCGACACAGGCCGGCTGCTCGCAGTGCAGGCAGGAGCGCGGGAAATGCACCGTGCGGCTTTCCGCGCCCTCGCCGGCCTCGAAGCTGTGGACGCGGTTGAACCAGACGCCCAGCGGATTGGGCCCGTAGGGGTCGAGATCGGTGAGCGGCGCCATATGGCCGCCGCTGTTCCATTCCTTGCAGTTGACTGCGCAGGCATGGCAGCCGACGCAGATATCGAGATCGATGACGAGCCCGAGCTTCTTCGCTCCGGGGGCCGGCAGGCTGGTCATCGCGCGCTATCCCGCCGGCCGCGGAAGCGGGCGCCGTAGCGCAGGATCTCCGGTGCCGGCGCCATGCCTGGGGGCCGGGGCAGCGGCTGGAACTGCGGCGAGGTCTCCTCCGCCTCATCGGCGCTCGCCTTCACGATGCGGACCTTGAGATCGTACCAGGCCGCCTGCCCGGTGACCGGATCGCTGTTGGAATAGCGATAACCGCCCGGCTGCGCCGGCAACAGCTCCGAGATCGCATGGTTCAGCAGGAATCCCCGCCGCGATTCCGGTGCGGCCGAGGAGAGATTCCATGCCCCGGCGCGCTTGCCGATGGCGTTCCAGCTCCAGACCGTCTGCTCGTTGACGCCCTCCATCAGGCGAATCTGGGCTTTCACCTGCCCATGCGGGCTCTCGATCCAGACCCAGTCATCGTCGGCGAGCCCCAGCCGCTCACCCGTGTGGCGGTTGACGAAAAGACGGTTGGCGCCATGGATCTGGCGCAGCCAGGCATTCTGGGAGCCCCAGGCGTGATACATGGCCATGGGCCGCTGAGTCACCGCGTGGAGGGGAAACTCATCCTCGGGTGCGGCGGCCGCCTCCTCCAGCGGCCGGTACCAGATCGGCAAGGGATCGAAATAGGCGGCGATGCGCGGCCGGTCGCGCTCCGGCGGCTGCACGGTGCCATGGCCTTGCGCCGCGAGGCGGAACTTCTGCAGCACCTCGCTATAGATCTGCAGCACCACGGGC
>DATFRE010000644.1:0-15178 GCA_035263545.1 Dongiaceae bacterium | reverse complement strand
GCTGGTGCCAGATTTGACTCGCAAAACGGCCGAGCCTCGGATTTCATCAGAGCCATGAACGAGAGCAAGGAACTCTTCGGCAAGACGGCGGAAGATGCGCAGGCGGGCGCGGCCCTGCCCGGCACCGGCATCCTGCCCTATCAGCAGATCCGCGCTTTGATCCGCGACCACGAGATCTGGTCCGAGGTAGATATCCTGCCGGCCCAGACCCAGCCCGCGAGCCTCGATCTGCGCCTCGGCCCCGTTGCCTATCGGGTGCGGGCGAGTTTCCTGCCGGGCGAGGGGGCGACCGTCGCCCAGAAGATCCAACAATTGGCACTCCACGAGATCGATCTCACGAAGAGCGCGGTACTGGAGAAGGATTGCGTCTATGTCGTGCTGCTCCTGGAGCACCTTCAGCTCTCCAGCCGCATCGCGGCTGCGGCCAACCCCAAGAGCTCGACGGGCCGCCTCGACATCTTCACCCGCCTCATCACCGATCGCGGCCGCGCCTTCGACGAGGTGCCGGTGGGCTATCAGGGTCCGCTCTATGCCGAGATCGTCCCGCGCACCTTCAGCGTCATCCTGCGCCAGGGCTCGCGCCTATCCCAGATCCGCTTCCGCCGTGGCAGCGCCGGCAGCAGTGCCGCCAATCTCCGCCGGCTGCAGGAGCAGTACCGCCTGGTGGATGACGAGCATGCCGTTATCCGTGGCGACGGTATCGCCGTGACCCTCGATCTCGCCGGCCACGGCGAGCGGGGCCTCGTCGGCTGGAAGGCCAAGAAGCATGCCGAGCTGGTGGATGTCGATGCGCGGGACCGCTACGACCCGCTGGATTTCTGGGATCCCATCATGCTGCGTCCCGGACGCGGCCTGGTCCTGGATCCTGCGGATTTCTATGTGCTCGCGACCCGCGAGGCGGTGATGGTGCCGCCGGACCATGCCGCCGAGATGATGGCCTATGACACCCAGGTCGGTGAGTTCCGGGTCCATTACGCGGGCTTCTTCGATCCGGGGTTCGGCTACGACCCGGCGGGCGGGCAGGGGAGCCGGGCCGTTCTCGAGGTCCGCTCCCGCGACGTGCCCTTCGTGCTGGAGCATGGCCAGACCGTCGGGTGGCTGCGCTATGAGCGTCTCGCCGCACCGCCCGACCGCCTCTACGGCATGCCGCTCGGCTCCCACTATCAGGGCCAAGGCCTGCAGCTCGGCCGCCAATTCAAGCCGGTGACGGGAATCTAGGGCGCCCGCACGCTTCTCCCTCCGTCATTCCCGCGAAAGCGGGAATCCAGGCAGCAGGCCCCTCTCTGCCGTCATGGTCAGCGAAGGCCGATGGGGACAGCCGTGGCCATTTCACAGGCCTCACAAGAACAAGAGGCCCGCGTGCTTTGACCGCAGGCGCCTGACCTTGCCCCGCCGCCTGCGGATGGCTACTGTCGCGGCCTCCCCATTCCCTCCCATCCCAGGAGCTTCGGATGTCAGCCGCATTGTCCCTCGAGAACTTCCGGGCGCAGGCCGCCGGCCTCACCTATCGCAGCCAGGCCTTCATCAACGGCAAATATATGCCGGCTGCCTCGGGCAAGACCTTCGACAACGTCAACCCCGCCACCGGCAAGGTCATCAACCAGGTCGCCGCCGGTGACAAGGAGGATGTCGACCGCGCCGTTGCCGCCGCCCGCGCGGCCTTCGAGAAGGGGAGCTGGGCGAACATGGCGCCCTCGGACCGCAAGAAGGTCCTGATCCGCTTCGCCGATCTGATCGACGCCCATAACAGCGAGCTCGCTCTGCTCGAGACCCTGGATATGGGCAAGCCCATCCGCGACAGCTCGAAGATCGACATTCCGCTCTCGGCCCAATGCATCCGCTGGTATGCCGAGGCGATCGACAAGCTCTATGACGAGATCGCACCGACAGGCCCCGAGGCCGTCTCGCTGATCCGGCGCGAGCCCCTGGGCGTCGTCGCCGCGGTGGTGCCCTGGAACTTCCCGCTGCTCATGGCGTCCTGGAAGATCGGCCCGGCGCTCGCCGCGGGCAATTCCTTCATCCTGAAGCCCGCCGAGCAGTCGCCGCTGACGGCGATCCGCATCGCCGAGCTCGCGGCCGAGGCCGGCATTCCCGAGGGCGTCTTCAACGTGGTGCCGGGCTTCGGCGAGACCGCGGGCCAGGCCCTCGGCCGGCATATGGATGTCGATTGCGTCACCTTCACCGGCTCGGCGGAGGTCGGCAAGTTCTTCCTGCGCTATGCCGGCGAGAGCAACATGAAGCGCGTCTCGCTGGAATGCGGCGGCAAGACGCCGAACATCATCATGGCCGACTGCCCGGACCTCGATGCCGCCGCCACCGCCGCCGCCTGGGGCATCTTCTTCAACCAGGGCGAGGTCTGCAATGCGGGCTCGCGGCTCATCGTCGAGGATTCCATCAAGGACCAGGTGCTGGAGAAGGTCTTCGCCGTCGGCAAGAAGCTGCAGCCGGGCGATCCTCTCGATCCCAAGACGAGCATGGGCGCCATGGTCGACAAGACCCAGATGGAGCGGGTGCTGGGCTATATCGAGAAGGGCAAGAAGGAGGGCGCCAAGCTCGTCTTCGGGGGAAAGCGCGCCCGCAACGAGACCGGCGGCTATTACATCGAGCCAACGGTGTTCGATGGCGTGCAGAACAAGATGACCATCGCGCAGGAGGAGATCTTCGGGCCCGTCCTCTCCACCATCACCTTCAAGACCCCGGAAGAGGCGGTGAAGATCGGCAACGACACGATCTACGGTCTCGCCGCCGCTGTCTGGACGCGCGACATCACCAAGGCCTTCAAGACCTCGCGCGCCCTCAGGGCCGGGGTGGTCTGGGTCAACTGCTTCGACAACGGCCACATCTCCTCGCCCTTCGGCGGCTTCAAGCAGTCGGGCTTCGGGCGTGACAAGTCGCTCCACGCCCTCCACAAATACTCGGAGCTGAAGGCGACCTGGATCAATATCGGCGCCTGAAGGCGGTTCTCGGGGGAGACCATGGACGGGGAGGCGGACAACCGCCTCCCCGTTCTCTTTTGCGCTACTTGTTCGCGGCGATCGCCATCTGGATGTCGCGCTGGCGGCGCTTCTCCTGCCGGTTCATGACGATGCTGGCGATCAGGATGCCCGTCGCCACCACGCTGATGATGATCGTGGCCAGCGCATTGATCTCGGGATTGAGGCCGAGGCGCACCCGCGAGAAGACCTCCATGGGCAGCGTCGTCGCCCCCGGGCCGGTGGTGAAGCTGGAGATGACGACATCGTCGAGGGAGAGGGTGAAGGCGAGCAGCCAGCCCGAGACGATCGCCGGCGCGATGATGGGCAGCGTGATGACGAAGAAGGTCTTGAGCGGGCGGCAGCCCAGATCCATGGCCGCTTCCTCCAGGGACTGGTCGAGCTGGGCAAGGCGTGCCTGCAGGATGACGGCCACATAGGTCAGGCAGAAAGTGGTATGGGCGATGATGATGGTGGTCTTGCCGCGCCCGGCCGGCCAACCGAAGATCTGCTCCATGGAGACGAAGAGCAGCAGCATGGAGAGGCCGGTGATGACCTCGGGCATCACCAGCGGGGCCGAGACCATGCCGGTGAAGAGGAGGCGGCCCTTGAAGCTGCGGAACCGCGCCAGCACATAGCCCGCCATGGTGCCCAGGATCGCGGCCAGAGTGGCGCTCATCCCCGCGATCAGGAAGGAGAGGCGCACGGCGCGAAGGATCGCGTCGTCATTGACCAGCACGCCATACCATTTCGTCGAGAAGCCGCCCCAGACCGTCACCAGCTTCGAGACGTTGAAGCTGTAGACGATCAGCGACAGGATCGGCCCGTAGAGGAAGAGATACCCCAGGATCAGCAGGGTCAGGACGAACCAGGAGAGGCCCTTGTTCATGCCTCGGCCTCCGCCTGCTTGTTCTGGTAGTGCTGGAAGACCACGATCGGGATCACCAGGATGATCAGGATGGCCATCGCCACCGCCGAGGCCACCGGCCAGTCGCGGTTGGCGAAGAATTCGTTGGAGAGGATGCGCCCGATCATCAGGCTGTCCGGCCCGCCCAGCAGCTCCGGGATCACGTATTCGCCCACCGCCGGGATGAAGACCAGCATCGAGCCGGCGATGATGCCCGGCATGGCGAGCGGCACGGTGATCTGCAGGAACGCCTTCCAGGGGCGGCAGCCGAGATCCGAGGCCGCCTCGAGCAAGGACAGGTCCATCTTCTCCAGGGTGGAGTAGAGCGGCAGGATCATGAAGGGCAAATAGGAATAGACGATGCCGATGAAGACCGCGAAGTTGGTGTTCATCATCGGGATCGGGTCGTGGATGACCCCGAGCCAGATCAGGAAATTGTTGATCAGCCCGTTGTTCTTCAGGATTCCCATCCAGGCATAGACCCGGATCAGGAAGGAGGTCCAGAAGGGCAGGATGATCAGCATCAGGAGCGTACTGCGCCAGGTCGTCGGCGCACGCGCGATCCCATAGGCCATGGGAAAGCCGATCAGCAGGCAGAGGATGGTGGAGACGAGTGCGGTGAAGACCGCGTTCTTGCCGGCCTTGTAGTAGAGATCGTCGGTGAAGAGGTAGTCGTAATTGTCCCAGTTCAGCTTGATGTAGTAGCCGCCATCCACATCCTCCGGCGGCCCGCCGGCGATGGCCGGCTGGTCGCTGTTCTCCTGGGAGCCGCCCGACTGGTCCGTGCCGGCGCCCGCCATCATCCCCGAACCCGCTGTCGAGCTCGTCCCGGAGGCGTTGGTACTCGTGGTCGCGGCCGGTGCCGCGGCTTCCGGCCTGCGGATGGCGAAGGAGAGCTGGCCGCTGGCGACAGGCCGGACGATCTCCGTATAGGGCGGCATGGCCGTCGCCTGGTCGGAGACGCTGATCTTGGCCACGATGATGAAGGGGATGACGAAGAAGGCCATCAGCCAGGCATAGGGGACAAGGATGACCAGTCCCCGGCCGGAGGGCAGAAGCCGCCGCAGCCAGCGCAGCGGCAACCGGTCGACTATCACGGGGAGGGATTGGCCGCGGTCTGCCATCCGTTCCCCCAGCTGGACATAGCCCTGTCTCATGACTGCAGCACCACTGCCGCCGTGTCATGCCAGGTGAGATAGACTTGGTCGTCCCAGGTCATGGGCTGCTCGGCGGAACGCACCAGATTGGGCATGGTGACCTTCACCGTCTTTCCCGTATCGAGCTCGACCAGATAGATCGATAGGTCGCCCATATAGGCGATCTCGCGGATCGTTCCCGTGAGGCGATTCTCTTCGCTCTCGGGCGGCTCATGGGTGATCAACATCTTTTCCGGCCGGATAGCAACCGCGACCTGGGCGCCGGGCACGCAGGAGATGCCGTGGCCGATATAGATGGTCGAGCCCGCCTCGTCGGACTGGATGCGGACATATTCCGGCTCGTCCTCGGTCACGATGCCCTCGAACATGTTCACCGAGCCGATGAAGTCGGCGACGAAGCGGTTGCTGGGGAACTCGTAGATCTCCTGGGGCGTGCCGGTCTGCACGATCTTGCCCGCATTCATGACCCCGATGCGGGTGGAGAGCGTCATCGCCTCCTCCTGGTCATGGGTCACGACGATGAAGGTGATGCCGAGCTTGTCCTGGATGTTCATGAGCTCGAACTGGGTCGCCTCGCGCAGTTTCTTGTCGAGGGCGCCCAGGGGCTCGTCCAGCAGCAGGAGCTTGGGATGCTTGATCAGGCTGCGGGCCAGCGCAACGCGCTGGCGCTGGCCGCCCGAAAGCTGATGGGGCTTGCGCTTGGCATAGGGGTAGAGCTGGACCAGGTTCAGCATGTCGCCGACGCGCTGGGCGATCTCGGCCCGGGGCGTGCCGTCCTGCTTCAACCCGAAGGCCACGTTCTGCTCCACCGTCATATGCGGGAACAGAGCATAGGACTGGAACATCATGTTGGTCGGGCGGAGATATGAGGGGATATGGGCCATGTCGACGCCGTCGATCAGGATCCGCCCGGAGGTTGGAGTCTCGAATCCCGCAAGCATGCGCAGCAGGGTGGTCTTGCCGCAGCCCGAACCGCCCAGCAACGAAAAGAGCTCGCCTCGAAAGATGTTCAGCGAAACATCGTCGACCGCGGTGAAATCGCCGAACTTCTTGGTGACCTCCTGGATCTCGATATAGGGCTTGGCGTCGGGACTATGCCAGGGTTCCCGATGCTGGCCCGCGGGCTTCGCATTCGCCATCCGTTCCATCCCCCGTCTGCTGCCGTTGCGCGCCCTCCTCTAGGAGCCGGTCTTCACCTTGGTCCAGGCGCGCGTCATCAACCGCATGAACTTAGCCGACTTTACCGTCGTGCCAAACATCCGCTTCAGGGTCTCGGCGTCGGGATATATGGCGGGGTCGTTGAGGATCTTGGGTTCGACATAGGGATCGGCCGCCTGATTGGCGTTCGCATAGTTGGTGAAGTTCGTGCAGGCCGCGATGACCTTGGGCTCCATGATGTAGTTGAGGAACATCAGCGCATTGCCGGGGTGAGGGGCGTCGCGGGGGATCAGCATCCCGTCGAACCACAGATTCGAGCCCTCCTTCGGGATGGTATAGGCGAGGGTGACCTTGACCTTCGCCTCGGCGGCGCGCGCCTGGGCGGTCGCGTAGTCGCCCGACCAGTTCATGGCGATGCACAGATCGCCGCCGGTCAGATCGTTGATGTAGCCCTGGGAATCGAACTTCCGGATATAGGGGCGCACCTTCAGCAGCAGCTTCACGGCGGCATCGAGATCAGCCGGCTTCTCGCTGTTGGGATCCTTGTGCAGATAGGCAAGCGCCAGCTGGAACACGTCCTCCGGCGAATCGAGAAAGCTGACGCCGCAATTCTTGAACTTCGAGATCACGGCGGGATCGAAGAGTGTGGCAAGGCTGTCCAGCGGCGCGTCAGGCATGAGCTTCTTGACCATGTCGACGTTGTAGGAGAAGCCGCTGGTGCCGAACATGTAGGGGATTGCGTACTCATTGCCGGGATCGTAGTCGGCGAGATCCTTGTAGAGCACGGGATTGATGTTCTTCAGATTCGGCAGCTTGCTCTTGTCCAGCTTCATGTAGACGCCGGCCTTGATCTGGCGGGCGAAGAAGGAGGCGGTGGGAACTACGACGTCATAGCCGCTTCTCCCGGTGAGCATCTTCGCTTCCAGGGTTTCGTTGCTGTCGAATGTGTCGTAATGGACCTTGATGCCGGTTTCCTTCTGGAAATCGGCGATCGTGTCCGGACCGATATAATCGGACCAGTTATGACGTTGAGGATCTTCTCTTCGGCGGATGCGGGGTCGGTGAATCCCGCAAGCAGGATCAGCCCGGTCAGGGCCAAGGCGATCGCTTTCATGTCGCCCCCTCGGAATGGCGTTCAGCCTTCGTGAAAATTGTCCACCGCCGATCTTTGCGTTGTCAATCGCACCCGCCGTAACCTGTTTAAGGGCGAGGGCAGGGGTCTTGACGTCTACGCGTTTTGCGTGTAGACTGAAAATTTATAGTGGCGGGGATCGAAAGCCTGCAGATTCCCTGCAGAAACAGGAAGCGTGGCCGGGCAGACACACCCCTCTGCCTCCCCCGCCAAGGGCGGGAGAGGGCAGGAGGGGTAAATATTCGATTGCGCTACGATCCCGTCTTGATGCGGGTCCAGGTGCGCGTGCGCAGGCGCTCGACCGCGGCCGGGGCCACCTTGTCCGGGAAGAGCTTGGCCATGACATCCGGCGGCGGATAGACGTCCGGATTGTTGCGCAGCTCCGGCTTCACGAAAGGCAGCGCAGCCAGGTTCGGCGTCGCGTAGTTGACGAAATTGGCGCCGGCGGCGGCGACCTTCGGCTCCATCAGATAGTTGATGAAGAGCAGCGCATTCTCCGGATGGGGCGCGTCGGCCGGGATCGCCAGATTGTCGATCCAGAGCTGCGTGCCCTCCTTGGGGATGCGGTACTGGATCTCGTTACCGTTCTTGGCCTCGGTGGCCCGGTCGGCGGCGATCAGGAAATCGCCGTTCCAGCCCAGCGCCAGGCAGATCTCGCCATTGGCCATGTCGTCGATATAGCGCGAGGAGTGGAAGTATTTGATGTAGGGGCGCACCTTCATCAGCATGGCCTGCGCCGCCTCGTAATCCTCCTTCTTGGCCGAATAGGGGCTGCGGCCGAGATAGTGCAGCGCGATCTCGAGGATATCGGCGGGCGAATCGAGCATGGTGATCCCGCACTTTGCGAATTTCTGGGCGAGCTCGGGCTTGAAGATGATGTCCAGGCTGTTGACCGGCGCGTCGGGCATGATGGCCTGGATCTTCTTGACGTTGTAGCCGATGCCGACGGTGCCCCAGAAATAGGGCACGGAATGGGCATTGTCCGGATCGAACTGGGCCGCCGCCTTCATGACGCTCGGGTCCATGTTCTTCAGATTCGGCACCTTGCTCTTGTCCAGGGGGCGGAAGACACCGGCCTGGATCTGCTTGCCGAGGAAGCCGCCGGAGGGAACGACGACGTCATAGCCGGTATGGCCCGTGAGAAGCTTGGTCTCGAGCGTCTCGTTGGAATCGTAGACGTCGTAATTGACCTTGATCCCGGTCAGCTTCTCGAAATCGGCGACGGTGTTCTCGCCGATATAGTCCGACCAGTTGTAGACGTTCAGAACCTTCTCGTCGGCCCTGGCCGGTGCGGCGAGGCCGATCGCCGCGGCGGCGGCGATGCCGAGAATTGCCTGGCTGAATATTTTCATCATTGCCTTCCCTGTGATTTCGCGGTTGCTCTTATGAACCTCCGGCGCCGGGGCTTGTCAACCCAGGCTTGCAGCGCCGTCGGCCGAGCGCAACGCGCCATAGAGCTCGGGGCGCCGGTCGCGGAAGACGCCCCAGGCGGCGCGCTGGATGGCGATCGCGTCGAGATCGAAGCTCGCGATCAGCACTGCCTCGCTCTCGCCGGCCGAGGCCACGATCTCCCCGGTCGGGCCGGCGATGAAGGAATGGCCGTAGAAAGTGATGGCCGAGGTCTCGCCCTGCTCATGGCCGATGCGGTTCGAGGCGACCAGCGGCATGAGATTGGCACCGGCATGGCCTTGCATCACCCGGCGCCAATGCTCGCGGCTGTCGAGGGAGGCATCCTGCGGCTCCGAGCCGATCGCCGTCGGATAGAGCAGCACCTCGGCGCCCTGGAGGGCCATGCTGCGGGCGCATTCCGGAAACCATTGGTCCCAGCAGATGCCGACCCCGATGCGGCCATGGGCCGTCGGCCAGACCCGGAAGCCCGTATCGCCCGGGTTGAAATAGAATTTCTCCTGATAGCCGGGGCCGTCGGGAATATGCGACTTGCGATAGATGCCGAGCATCCGGCCATCGGCATCGATCAGCATCACGGAGTTGTAATGGGCGTTGTTGGCCTGCTCGAAGAAGCTGACGGGCAGGACGACCCCGAGCTCGCGCGCGAGGCTCGCAAAGCGGGCGAGAACCGGGTTCGCCGCTGCCGGACGCGCCAGGGCGAAGAGGCTGGCGAGCTGGTCCTTGCAGAAATAGGGGGTCTCGAACAGCCCCTGGAGGAGGATGACCTCCGCGCCCTCGGCGGCGGCGCGGCGGACCAGTGCCTCCGCCTTGTCCAGATTGCCCGAGGATTCGGGGCCGCAGGCGAATTGCGTGGCGGCCAGGGTGAGCTTGCGCATGGAAACTCCCGAAATCGTCCAATCGTCCGTTGCGGCCGATCCCCGGAAGCGGCAAGACTGCCGGGCCGGAGAAGGAGGGTGAGCCTAAAGCAACCCTCGCCAACAAGGAACCATGGGCCGATGGGGGTTGCCTGAAAGCGATGCGGTTGTGATGCGTGCTCTCCTGCGGGTCAGTGGTGCCATCGATGGGGTCAACGAGCGCTTCGGGCGCATCGCCGACTGGTGCGTGGTGCTGGCCTGCCTCATCAGCGCCGGAAATGCCCTGGTGCGCTACGGATTCAGCTTCAGCTCCAACGCCTGGCTCGAGATCCAGTGGTATCTCTTCGCTGCCATGTTCATGCTCGGCGCCCCCTATACCCTGAGGCGCAACGAGCATGTCCGGGTCGACGTCATCTACGGCAATCTCTCCCCGCGCCTGAGGCTCTGGGTCGATCTCCTCGGCGGCATCCTGTTCCTGATGCCCGCCGTTCTCATCATCGGCTGGATGTCATGGCCGCTGTTCTACGACTCATGGCAGAGCGGTGAGGTCTCGAGCAATGCCGGCGGGCTGATCCGGTGGCCGGTGAAGCTCCTCCTGCCCCTGGGCTTCGGCCTGCTGGCGCTCCAGGGACTCTCGGAGATCATCAAGCGGATTGCCGCCCTCCGAGGCTATGAGGGCGTGGTCGCCGAGTACGAGAAGCCCCTGCAGTGATCAGCTTCAACATGATGGCCCCCGTCATGTTCGGGGGCCTCGTTCTCTTCCTGCTGATCGGCTATCCGGTCGCCTTCTCGCTCTCTGCCGTCGGGTTCTTCTTCGCCTGGATCGCCATCGCCCATGGCTATTTCACCATGGACTTGCTCCAGGCGCTGCCGGAGCGGGTCTTCGGAATCATGTCCAACGACCTGCTGCTCGCCATCCCGTTCTTCACCTTCATGGGCGCGATCCTGGAGCGCTGCGGCTTGGCGGAGGATTTGCTGGAAGGGGCGGGGCAGCTCTTCGGGCCGGTGCGCGGAGGGCTCGCCTATGCGGTGATCCTGGTCGGTGCGCTGCTCGGCGCCATCACCGGCACGGTGGCCGCCTCGGTCATCGCCATGGGGCTGCTCTGCCTCCCCATCATGATCCGCTACGACTATGACCGGCGGCTCGCGACGGGGGTGATCGCGACCTCCGGCACCATCACCCAGCTCATCCCGCCTTCGCTGGTGCTAATCGTGCTGGGCGATCAGCTCGGCCGCTCCGTCGGCGACATGTATGCCGGCGCGATCGGCCCCAGCATCATCCAGGTTCTGCTGTTCTGCGCCTATATCTTCGCCCTCAGCATCTTCCGCCCCTCGGCGGTGCCGGCTCTGCCGCCCGAGGCGCGTACCCTCCGGGGATGGGCGCTGGTCTGGAAATGCGTCTGGGGGATGGTGCCGTCGCTGGTGCTGATCTTTCTGGTCCTGGGGACGATCCTGCTCGGGCTCGCGACCCCAACCGAGGGCGGGGCGATGGGCGCGGTCGGCGCCATGGGGCTCGCCGCCCTCAACCGGCGCCTCACCTGGTCGCTGCTCCGGCAGGGAATGGCGACGACCATGCGCATCACAGCCATGGTGGTCTATATCCTGATCGGCTCCTCGGTCTTCAGCCTGGTCTTCCGCGGCGTCGACGGCGATCTCTGGATCGACGGCATGCTGACCTCGCTTCCCGGAGGGGCGGTGGGCTTCCTCGTCGTCGTCAATCTCTTCGTCTTCGTCCTGGCCTTCTTCCTGGATTTCTTCGAGATCGCCTTCATCATCATCCCGCTGCTGGGCCCCGTGGCCCAGAAGCTCGGCATCGATCTGATCTGGTTCGGCGTGCTGCTGGGGGCCAACATGCAGACCTCTTTCATGCATCCGCCCTTCGGCTTCGCGCTGTTTTACCTGCGCGGGATCGCCCCGCCTTCCGTGAAGAGCTCCGACATCTATTGGGGCGCGATTCCCTGGGTCGGGCTGCAGCTCGCGCTCTGCGCCATCATCATTGTCTGGCCCGGGCTGGTGACAGGCTTTCTGCCCCGGCATGTGGTCGGCAATCCCAATGCCATCGAGCAGGAGATGCCGGCTCCGGCGCCCGATGAAGGCGCGCCGGCGCAGATCGAGATCAAGTGACCGAGCGCGCGAGGAAATGAGGCTTCGGATCAGGCCTTCTTCGCCGACTGGGCGTAGACGAAATTGTCGAAGCTGTTCTCGGCCACCCGGAACCACAGATATTCGTCGGCGCGGAACTGCTTCCAGCCCTCATAGACCTTCTTGAACTTCGCATTCTGGGCAGCGATCTCGTCATAGAGGTCGAAGGCAGCCTTGTAGCTCGCCTCCATGACATCGCGCGGGAAGGGCTTCAGGATCGTGCCCTGGGCCACCAGCCGGCGCAGCGCCGGCATGTTCTCTGCATCGTACTTCGCCACCATCAGGACATTGGACGCCGCCGCCGCTTCCTGGAGCACGGCCTGATAGACCTTGGGCAGGGAGTCCCATTGCTTGGCGTTGACATAGATCGAGACCTGGGGGCCACCCTCCCACCAGCCGGGGTAGTAGTAGTATTTGGCGACCTTGTAGAATCCGAGCTTCTCGTCGTCATAGGGTCCGACCCATTCGGCGGCGTCGATGGTGCCCTTCTCCAGTGCCGGATAGATGTCGCTGCCTGCGATCTGCTGGGGCACGACGCCGAGGCGGGCCAGGACCTTCCCGGCGATGCCGGCGATGCGGAACTTCAGGCCCTTCAGATCGTCGATCGACTTGATCTCGCTGCGAAACCAGCCGCCCATCTGCGCCCCGGTATTGCCGGCGGGAAACTGGACGATGTTGTAGTCCTTGAAGAACTCGCGCATGAGCTCCAGCCCGCCGCCGTAATACATCCAGGCATTCTGCTGCCGGGCGTTGAGGCCGAAGGGGACGGCGCAGTCGAAGGCGAAGGTCGGATCCTTGCCGACATAGTAGTAGCTCGCCGATTGTCCCGCCTCGACAGTGCCGTTCTGCACGGCGTCGAGAACCTGGAGCCCCGGCACGATCTCGCCCGCCGCGAAGGGGCGGATCTCGAACTTGCCATCGGTCGCGGCGGCGATGTTTCGGCACATCTCGTCGACGGTGCCGTAGATGGTGTCGAGATTCTTGGGGAAGCTCGAGGCGAGCCGCCATTTGACCTCCGGCAGGCTGTCGGCCAGGGCCGGCTTCGGAGAGCTTGCCGCCAGGGCTGCACCGGTCGCGAGGCCCGCTGCGGCTCCGCCGATGAACTTCCGGCGTTCCATGTCTCATCTCCCCTTTCGGATAACCATCGGGCGGCGATCGGCGATCACCCAAGGTTGAGCAAGTTAGTGGAGAGGTCTCGGCCTCCGCAAGCCCGGCAGGAGCGCGGGGATCAGCTTGCCTCGGCCGGCGGATCCATGAGGCTCCAACCATCGGGCCCGAAGGTCTCCAGCGGCTGGAAGCGGATCTTGTAGGCCATCTTGCGGCTCGCGGCGATCCAATAGCCCAGATAGACATAGGGCAACGCCCGGCGGCGCGCCTCATCGATCAGGCGGAGCACGATGAAGCTGCCCAGACTGTCGGCCGAGCGGTCCGGATCGAAGAAGCTGTAGACGGCCGAGAGGCCGTCGCTCGACCGGTCCACGAGGCAGCAGGCGGCGAGGCCGCCATCGCTCCGGCGCAGCTCGAGCAGGCCGCTATCGATCGGCGTATCGTCGATCATCGACCGATAATCGGCGAAGCCCATGCCCGCCATCTCTCCATCGCCATGGCGCCAGGCGAGATAGCGCGCGAACAGGGCATATTGCTCGGAGGTGGCCTGGGCTGGCCGGATGGCGCTCTTCAGCCCCGCATTGCGGCGCAGCACCCGGCGCAGCGAGCGCCCTGGCTGGAACTGGTCCACGACCACCCGCACGGGCACGCATTCCTGGCATCCGTGACAGGCGGGCCGGTAGGCGACCGCGTGGCTGCGCCGGAAGCCGGCGCGGGAGAGAAGGTCGTAGCTTTCGCAGGCGTCGGGTCCGCTGAGCTCAGTGACCAGCTTGCGCTCGCGCCGGCCGGGCAGATAGGGGCAGGAGGCCTCGCGGGTGAGGAGAAAGACGAGGGGCCGCGTTCTTGATTGGACGGTCACGCCGCCAACCGCCGGGTGACCACGACGCCGCTCAGATAGTCATGCACCGTCCGGTGCCGGTCGTTGATCAGCACCACGAGCAGGATCAGCAGGCTGGTGCAGACCACGGTGACATAGAACAGCACGGCCATCAGCAGCGCCTGCCAGAAATCCGGGTGCTCTCCCTCCCAGCTCCAGACCTCCAATCCGCAGAGCCGCATGCCGAGAGTCGCACTGCGCGGACCGCCCACAAGCCAGGCGTGATAGAGGATGGGGATTAGGAGGAAGGCAAGGGAGGTCAGCGCCCAGAGCAGGCCGAAGGACAGCAGGACCATCCACAGCCAGGCGCCGCAGAGCAGTCCGATGATAATCAGATCGACCAGATAGGCCAGAGGACGGCGCCACAGCACTCCATCGAAAAGCGCCGGATTGGCCAGCGGGTCCGGGGCTGCGCCCGTCCAAGGATCCGAGGTCAGAGACTGCGACATGGTTTCCGGGGGGAACCTTCATTCCGTGCTGTGCCGTATAGAATTGGACCGGCGCTTGCCTGGACGCAAGGGGGGTTCGACGGAAAGAGCAGGGCCGAGGGCGGGCTAGGCCAGCGCCCGCTCGAGCTCCGCCAGGAGATCCGCCTCGTCCTCCACCCCGACCGAGAGCCGGATCAGGCCGTCGCCGATGCCGAGCTCGGCCCGCACCTCCGGCGGCAGGGAGGAATGGGTCATGATCGCCGGATGCTCGATCAGGCTCTCCACCCCGCCCAGGCTTTCGGCCAGTGCGAAGATCTCGCACCGCTCCAGGAAGCGGGTCGTATCGTCCAGGCTGCCTTTCAGGATCGCGGTGACCATGCCGCCGAAGCCATGCATCTGGCGCTTCGCAAGCGCGTGCTGGGGATGGCTCGCAAGGCCTGGATAGATCACCCGCTCGACCCCCTTATGGCCCTCCAGGAAGCGGGCCACGGCGAGCGCGTTGCTGCAATGGCGCTCCATGCGCAGCGCCAGGGTCTTCAGGCCACGCAGCGCCAGGAAGCTGTCGAAGGGCCCGGCAACGGCGCCGACGGCGTTCTGCAGGAAGGTGAGGCGCTCGCTGAGATCGGCGTTCTCGCCCACCACCAGCACCCCTCCCACCATGTCGGAATGGCCGTTCAGATATTTGGTTGCCGAATGCATGACCAGGTCGAAGCCATGCTCGATGGGCCGCTGCACCCAGGGGCTGGCGAAGGTGTTGTCGCAGACCGTGATGATGCCGCGCTTCCGCGCCGCTGCCGCGAGTGCCGAGAGATCGACCAGCTTCAGCAGCGGGTTAGTGGGCGTCTCGACCCAGAGCATGCGGGTCTCGGGCCGGATCGCGGCCTCGAAGGCGGCGGTGTCCGTCAGGTCGACGAAGCTGAAAGCGAGATTGGCCGAGCGCTGCCGGACGCGGCTGAAGAGCCGGCGGCTTCCGCCATAGAGATCCTCCATGGCGACCACATGGTCGCCGCTGTCCAGGAGCTCCAGCGCCGTCG
>DATFRE010000643.1:0-10940 GCA_035263545.1 Dongiaceae bacterium | reverse complement strand
GACCCCAAGGTCGCGGGCTTCGTCTTCAAGGTCCAGGCGAACATGGACCCGAATCATCGCGACCGGGTCGCGTTCCTTCGCCTCTGCTCCGGGCGCTTCCGCCGCGGCATGAAGCTGACCCAGGTGCGCAGCGGCAAGCAGCTCTCGGTCAACAACCCCATGTTCTTCGTCGCCCGCGAGCGCGAGCTGGCCGAGGAGGCCTTCCCCGGCGACATCATCGGCATTCCCAATCACGGCACGCTGCGCATCGGCGACGCGCTGACCGAGGGCGAGGCGATCACGGTGACCGGCATCCCGAGCTTCGCGCCGGAGATCCTGCGCCGGGTGCGGCTCGACGATCCGATGAGGGCCAAGCATCTGCGCCGCGCGCTCGAGGACCTGGCGGAGGAGGGCGTCTCGCAGCTCTTCAAGCCGCTGATCGGCGCGCAATGGATCGTCGGCGTTGTGGGGGAGCTCCAGCTCGAGGTGCTGACCTCGCGTCTGGAGGCCGAGTATTCCATCAAGGCCGGCTTCGAGCCCGCCCCCTACGAGACGGCGCGCTGGGTGCAATGCGCCGACCCCGTCAAGCTCAAGGCCTTCATCGAAGGTAATCGCGGCGCGCTGGGGAGGATCGCGACGGGGCCCCGGTCTTCCTCGCGCGCAACGCCTGGGAGCTGGACTATGTCCAGCGCCAGCATCCCGAGATCCGCTTCGCCAAGACCCGCGAGCAGCCGGAGATCTAAGGCCCGGCCGCGTCTTCGAAGGCGAGCCCGCACACCGACACCACCTTAGCGTCATGCCCGCGCTCGTCCCACCGCTGTCCGGCTGGAGCCGTGAGCCGCGCTCTCTCAACCGTCATGGTCGGCGAAGGCCGACCATCCACGAGTTTGCCTCTATCACGGAATCTGACCCGGTTTATTAGCACTTCCATGCGCGGAGGCGCCCCAAGACGTGGATGCTCGGGACAAGCCCGAGCATGACGAGAAGAGGGTATCGAGATGCGTGATCATTGTCGTAGGTTTCTTTTCCCACGACGGAGCGATAAGCAAAAATTAACCCATGGTTGTTCATGATTTCTCCGGTGCCACTTCCGGTCCATGGCACCGGCGCAGGCCGCGCAGGGGAATGGCGATGGCCAACAACATTCGCATCAGGGTGGGGGTTCACAACCTGGACGAGGCGCAGGTCGGCGCCGTTCGCCAGTCCTACCGGCAGATGATGGCCATCAGGGACAATCGAGGCTTCCAGTACCTGGCAGGCCTTCACGGCGTCCCTAGCTGGTATTGCTGGCATCATCAGCAGAATGCCCGCTCGGCCCAGCAGCTTCAGCTCTTCCTGCCCTGGCATCGCGCCTATCTCTACAGTTTCGAGATGGCGATGCGCGACAGGGTGGCTGATGTGACGCTTCCCTGGTGGGATTGAACATTGCGCCCGCCGCGCCAGAGCGGAATACCCCGGGTTTTCAGCGACCGCCGGGTAAATGGACGGCCGAATCCCTTGCTGAAGTCGCATGTCGATCTGCCGAACGCCAATCCCCCCATCGTGCGGGATACCTCGCGCGACCCCCATGCCCCCGGCGAGCTTCCCACCCAGGCGGATGTCGACAACTGCCTCAAGCGGACCGATTGGAACGATTTCACCGATGCGCTGGAGGATCTGCACGATCAGGTGCACGGGTGGGTCTCGGGCGATATGGGGGTGATCGGCACAGCCGGCTTCGACCCGATCTTCTGGTCCCATCATGCCATGATCGATCGGATCCGGTGGCTCTGGCAGGTGCGTCACGGCAATAGCAATATCTCCTCCGATTTGCTGGACGAGGTCCTGTCCCCGTTCAATTTCCGTGTCCGCGACGTGCTGAACGTCAATGATCTGGGTTATGATTATGCGGCCGCCCGAACGACCCAGATCGGAGGTACAGGCTGATGGCGAGAGCCCCCCGAAGACGCGCCGCGGCACCGCGATCGGCGAAGCCGCGCCGCCTGCGCCGGCTGGCTGCGCCGACAAAGGGCCGGCGCCCCGCCAAGATCTTCACCTCGCAATCGGTATCCGTCGCCATCGCCTCGGCCGAGCATCGGTTCTATCGGGCGGACCTGGAGATCCACGGCATCTACCACGGCGGCCCCTCCTATGAGGGCCGCATCTTCTTCAACAATCCGGGCGCCAATCAGGATACGCCCCGGACCCGCGAGAACGGCTATGCCGGATCGTTCCACATCTTCGGTCATGGCGGCTGTCTCGGCGATCCGGGCCATTGCGAGGTCAATGAGCACGCCCGCGAATCCTACGACTTCCGGCCGCCGCATCCGCTCACCCCTGCGACCAAGCGCGTCACCGTCACCGAGGCTTTGCGTTCGATTGCCGGCAAGTCATCGGAGGTCACGATCACGGTCGTGCCCGTGGTGAAGGCCACGAACGAGCTTTGCGACGATCAGAACGTCTTCAAATGCGAGAGCATGCGCCTCGTGACCTACAACGCCTGACCGTCAGCGCAGCCGACCAAGCTCCCTGAGAGACCCATATTCTGGCCGCTCTCCACGCTCACTTCCCCCTCCCCCTGCGGGCCGTCAGGCCCGCGCATTGAGGGGGAGGGGGAAGTGAGCGGCGTTCGCGAGGCGAGAAGCGCGGGAAAGGGTAGACGAGCGCGCTACTTTGCGTCCTTGCGGCCGCCGTAGCGCTTTTCCATCTCCGCCGCCAGCCGCGCCTCGGTGCGGTATTCGCCGCCACCGAGGCGGACCCCGATCACATCGCCTTGCCGGTTGCGCAGGCGATGGACCTCCTCGCCATGGCTGTCGAAGCCGTTGGCGAGTGCCAGGCGCCCGCGGTCGCGGCTGCTGACAGAGATCTCGGCGGCCTCCTCGAAGGGATTGGCGAGATCCGGATGGGTGACGACGACCTTGTCGCCCATGGGCACGAGGTCGAGGGCGCGCCAGATGCTCCACCACCGGCCGGTCCAATCGGCGAGGCGGCGCGCCGGCGCGCCTTCGCGGGCGAAGCGCCGGAGGATTTCCGCAACACCCCCCCACCCATATGGCGGCGGGTCCATCGATCGCATTGGTGACGAGGGAGATCGTGAGCGAGGCCTCGGGCAGCGTCGCCGTGCGGCTGATGAAGCCCTGGAAAGCGCCGCCATGGCCGAACCAGTCCCAGCCCGCCACCCGCCCGATCATGAGTCCCAGCCCATAGCGGAGATCGATGCTCGAATGGGGCGAGCGCCATTGCGGGCGCACCATCTCGCGCCGGCTGGCGGCGGAGAGGATGCCGGCCTTGGCCCCGGATCGAGCCCGCCGAAGAAGCGCGTCAGGTCGCGCGCCGTGGCCACGAAACCGGTGGCGGCGGCGAGCGCGCCGGTGGAATTGCGGCCGGGGATCACCACGCGCCGGCCGAGAGGCAGGCGCCCGCTATGGCCGCTCGCCATCCGGGCGGGATCCACATCCTCGATATCCGGCGCTGTCTCGGCGAGCCCGGCCGGCTTCACAATCTCGCGCTCGATCCAGCGGCCATAGGGCTCGCCCGTCACCCCTTCGACGACGAGACCCGCAAGGCCGAAGCCATGGTTCGAATATTTGAATCTCGTATTGGCGTCGATGATGAGCGGTTCGGCGAGGGCTGCGCGAAGCTCCCCCTCATCGAGGAAGGGGCGCCGGTCCGCCCATTGGTCGCTGTCGGTGCCGTCGCGGATGATGCCGGCGCTGTGGGAGAGAAGCTGCGCGATCGTGGTCTTGGCCACGGCCGGATGCAGCCCCTTCACATGCCGCCCGGCCACATCGTCGAGGCCGAGCCTTCCCTGCTCGCGCAGCTTCAGTATGCCGGCGGCGGTGAAGCTCTTGGAATGGGAGGCGACGCGGAAGCGGTGGCGTGCCGAGAGCTTCGTCCCCTTCTCCAGATCCGCCAGGCCGAAGGCCTGCTCGAAGACCGGCGCGCCTCTATGCGCAATAGCCAGGACGGCGCCGGGATGCTGGGCGAGGCGGATCTGATGACCGAGCCATTGCGGGATATAGCCGAGGGCGGCCTGCAGCCACTTCTCCATGGGATCACGCTCCGTCGAGATGCCTGAGATATTGCGCGACGAAATCGCAGCCGGTGAGGTCGATATAGGCCTCGGTGAGACGCCGCGTCACCGGGCCTGGAATCCCGCTCCCGATCGCGCTCCCGTTGATCGAGCGCACGGGGCAGAGGCAGAGGCTGGTGGAGGTGAGGAACGCCTCCTCCGCGGTATAGGCGTCGTAGAGGTCGATATCCTGCTCGATGACCGGGATGTCGAGCTCTTCCGCCAACTCCATCACCACCGCACGGCTGACGCCCGGCAGCACGAAGCGCTCCCGCGGCGTCAGAAGCCGTCCGTGGCGCACCACGAAGATGTTGGAGCCCATGCCCTCGGCGAGATTGCCCGCATGGTCCAGCAGCACCGCCCAGGCATTGGGGTTGAGGGATCGAGCCTCGTTATCGGCGATGATCATGTTGAGGTAGTTCTGGCTCTTGGCCCGCGGGCTGAAGGAATCCGGCGGGGTGCGCCGCGTGGGCGGGACCACCACCTCGATTCCATCGCGGAACAGCCGCGCCCGGGCCTTCATCGGCAGGGGCGTGCATTCGACGATCACCGTCGGTTTGGCGGCGGCCGCGGGATCGCGATCGATCGCCTGCGGCCCGCGGGAAATCCGCTGGGTCAGCCAGTAATCGTCCTCCTTGTCGATGAGATGGAGGTTGCGCGCCAGCACCTCTTCGCTGACCTCCAGAGTCTCGGCGGGGGTGAGGCCCGGATCGATCCTGAGATAGTCGAGGGAGCGGTAGAGCCGTTCGACATGCTCCTTCAGGCGGAAGGGCTTGTGGTTGAAGGTGCGGGCCGTGTCGAAGACCGCATCGCCAAAGATGAAGCCGCGGTCGCGGAAGGAGATCAGCACCTCGCTCTCGGGCATGATGCGGCCGTTGAAGTAAGCGACGCGTTCGTTCTGTCTCGGGCTGGTCATCGTTTCACTCTCCGTCGCAAATCAGGTGAGCGCCGCCGGGAATGCTGGCGCGCGCAGATCGGTCTTGAGCGCATCCTCCAGCAGCTTCACCACCATGGTGGACCAGGCATGGCCGCCGAGCTGCTCGCGGGCGCGGACGAAAGTCTGCTCGGCCATCGCCGCAAGGTCGAGGGGCACGCCGAACTCGCGCCCCATCTTCGTGGCGAAGCCCAGATCCTTGCAGGCGAGGTCCATGGTGAAGCCGATATCGTAGCTGCCGTTGAGGATGAGCTGGCCCTCGGTCTCGAAGACGAAGCTGTTGCCCGAGCTCGCCTTGATGGCGGCAAAGGCGCGGGCGAGATCGATTCCGCCGCGCCGGGCCAGCATCAGCGCTTCGCCGGCGCCCATCAGGTGGATGAAGGCCAGCATGTTGGTGATAACCTTGATCACCGAGGCGCTGCCCAGCGGCCCCATATGGATGACCTCGCCGCCCATGGCCTCGAAGGCCGGCAGATGCGTGCGGAACAGCACCTCCCCGCCGCCCACCAGCACGGTGATCTCGCCGGCGGCCGCGCGGTGCACGCCGCCCGTGACCGGTGCCTCGAGGGTCTCGATCCCCTTCTCCTTCGCCAGGGCGGCGAGGCGGGCGATCTCATGCTGGTCGTTGGTGCTCATCTCGATCCAGGTCCCGCGGGCAGCGAGGCCGTGAATGATGCCCTTGGGCCCAGCAACCACCGCGACCGAGGCGCTGGGCGAGGGCAGGCAGGTGATGACGGCTTCGGACACCACGGCCGTCTCCGCCGGGCTCTCCGCCCAGCTCGCGCCCAGCGCCAGATGCGGATCGGCTGCCGCGCGGTCGAGATCATGCACCGTGACCGGAAAGCCGCCCTTGATCAGGTTCGTCGCCAGATGCCCGCCCAGATGGCCGAGGCCGATGAAGCCGTAGCGGATCGGTGCCGCTTTCCTGTTGTCCGTCATCCTCGCTGTATCCTCAGTCGAAATCCATCGGCTGCTCGGCCGGCTCCAGATGCAGCGCCTTGTCCTCATAGGGATGAGCGAGCGCCACCGCCTCGTCGAGCTCGACCCCCAGCCCCGGCTCGCTCGGCGGGATGACGAAGCCCGCCTCGAAGCGGATGGGCTTCTTCAGGATCTTCCCATGGAAGCCGCCCCAGTCGAGGATGCTCTCGAGGATCAGGAAATTGGGGCTGCAGGCGCTGATCTGGATGTTGGCCGCGCCCACCACCGGCCCGCAATAGAGATGCGGGGCGATCTGGGCGTAATGCGCTTCCGCCATGCCGGCGATCTTCTTCGCCTCCAGAAGCCCGCCGACCCGCCCGAGATTCATCTGCAGGATCGAGGCGGCGCGGCATTCCAGCACGCGCGCGAATTCGTATTTGCTGGTGAGACGCTCGCCGGTGGCGATCGGCATGCGGACCTGGCGGGCGACCTGGGCCATTTCCTCCGGCATCTCCGGGGGCACCGGCTCCTCGAACCAGAGCGGCTCATAGGGCTCGATCCGCCGCGCCAGGCGCAGCGCGCCGGAGACGGTGAACTGGCCATGGGTCCCGAAGAGGAGATCGGCCTTGCGGCCCAGTGCCTCGCGCAGCCGCCGGCAGAAGGTCTCAGAGAGCTCGAGGCGCTCCAGGCTCGGCTGGCGCGGATCGAAGACGCCCCAGCGCCCAGCGGGGTCGAACTTCACCGCGGTGAAGCCTTGGGCGATGTATTCGCTGGCGCGCCTGGCCGCGAGATCGGGGTCGCGATAGACCCGCGCCTCGTCATAGCCGCCGGGATCGTCGGCCTTGGGATAGATGTAGGTATAGGCGCGCAGCCGCTCATGCACCCGGCCGCCCAGCAGGTCATAGACCGGCTTTCCCGCGGCCTTGCCGGCGATGTCCCAGCAGGCCATCTCGATGCCGGAAAGGATGCTCCCGAGCGTCATGTCCGGGCGGGCGCTGTAGCCACGGCCGTAGACGCGCCGCCACAGGCCTTCGATGCGGAAGGGATCGGCGCCGATGACATGGCGCTCGACGACATCGGCGATCATGCGCGCGACGAGATGCGGCCCGAAGGTCGCGGTATAGACCTCGCCCACCCCCTCGACGCCGTCATCGGTGATGAGCTTCAGGAAGATGAAATAGCGCCCGCCGAAGCCCGGCGGCGGATTGCCGACGACGAAGGTCTTGAGGTCCCTGATCTTCACACAGCCCCCCGGTTGAGCCCGGCAGAAGATGGCACGGCCCGCCGGAAAAAGCGAAGCCGGTCCTCTGTCTGTCATCCCGGCGAAAGCCGGGATCCAGGGCGAGAAGCGCGGTTCCCGAAAGCTGGATGCCGGCTTTCGCCGGCATGACGGGTCTAGCTGCGCAACCGTCCCGGCGCTATCGCCTGCTTCGTCGCCCCCAGCGCCGCGACGTCGGCCGGCAGCTCGCCGGTCTCGATCAGCGAGGCGAGGCTCCGGCCGAGGGATTCGCTCATCATGATGCCGTAGCCGCCCTGGCCGGCGAGCCACCAGAAGCCGGGCGCCAGGGGGTCCTCGCCGGCGACCGGCGCCCGGTCGGGGGCGAAGGTCCTGAGGCCCGCCCAGCGGCGCTCGATGCGCTGGACCTTGAGCGTCGTGCGCCGTTCGATCCAATCCACGACGATCGCGACTTCGAGCTCCTCGGGCTGGACGTCCTGGGGCTCGACCGGCGTCTCATCCCCGGGCGAGGCGAGCAGCTTGCCGGATTGCGAGTTGAGATAGGCCTCCTCGCCGGCGACGCCGAGCACCGGCCAGCCGCGCACGTCATAGCCTTCCGGAGCGGGAAGAATGATGGCGGTACGGCGCTTGGGCTGCAGCCCCAGCGGCGGCAAGCCCGCCAGCCCGGCCACGGTATCGGCCCAGGCACTGGCGGCATTGATGACCAGCGGGGCGGTGACGCTCTCATTTCCCACCTCGATCCGCCAAAGCCCGTCGCGGCGCTCGATCCGCCTGACCGGCGCATCGCAGAGGAGGCGCCCGCCGCGGGCGGCGAAGCCCTTCAGATAGCCCTGGTGGATCGCATGCACATCCAGATCCATCACCCCCGGCTCGTAGGCCGCCCAGCGGAATTCCTCGCGGCGAAAGACCGGCATCAGCGCCGCGGCCTCATCGAGGCTGATCTCGTGCACCCTGTTGCCGCCGAACCCGTCGAGGGCGAGGAGCGCATCCAGCACCGGGCGGTGCTCGCCATCCGAGATCGTGAGCTCGCCGCGCGGCGTGACCAGCGGTGCTTCCGCGAACTCCTGCGGCGGCGATTTGAGGAAGGGGCCGCTCGCGACATTGAAGGCGCGCACCGTCGCATTGCCGAGATTGGGTTCATAGAGCGCCGCGGAGCGCCCGGTGCTGTGATAGCCAGGCTGGGATTCCCCTTCCAGCAGCAGGATCTTGCGCTTGCCCGCCAGCGCATAGCCCGCCCCCGCGCCGGAGATCCCCGCGCCGATGATGACGATGTCGAAGATCATGGGGCCTGGCTCAGAAGATCCGGATGGGGCGGCGGGAGACGATGGCAAAGCGCAGCCCCAGAAGGATATCGGCGACGATGAGCCCCGCGACCAGCCCCCAGGCCAGGCCCAGCGGGCCCACCCCCAGGCGATATCCCAGAAAGTAGCAGAGGGGAACGGCGCAGCCCCAGAAGGCGATCGCGAAGCTCGCCGTCGGCAGGATGACATCCGCCGCACCCCGGAGCGCGCCCATGAGCACGCCCTGCACGCCGTCGAAAATGACGAGGAAGGAGAGCACCGCCAGCACCGGCAAAGCGACGGCGGTGACCGCGGCGTCCCGGGTGTAGATGGCGGCGATCTCGCCGCGCAGGAAATGGATGGCAAGCCCGATCGCCAGCATCAGCCCGAAGACCATGGCGACGGCGACCCAGCCCGCCCGCGCGACACCTGGCCGGTCGCTACGGCCTACGGCATTGCCGACCCGGACCGCCGCCGCGGTCGCGAGCCCTAGGGACAGCATGTAGAAGAACGAAGTCACGTTGACCGACAGCTGATAGGCGGCGAGCGCCGTCTCGCCCATCCAGCCGGCCATGATGGTCGCACCCGAGAAGGCGCTGGTCTCGAAGCTGACCGAAAGCGCCACCGGCAGACCCAGCAACAGCAGCTTGCCGATCAGGTGGTAATAGCCCTTGAGTGGGGCACGGATCCCGAAGCGCTTGGCTTCGGGCAGGAGCAGGGCATAGCCCGCCAGGACCAGGAACATGATCCAGAGGGTGATGGCCGTGGCCAGCGCCGCGCCCGCGGCCCCCAGCGCCGGCAGGCCGCCATGGCCCGAGATCAGGGCCCATCCGAGGGCGGCGTTCAGCAGATTGGCGCTGAGGGAGATGATCATCGCCGGCCGCGGCTTGCTGATGCCTTCGAGGAAGGAGGTGGTGGCCAGATAGAGCAGGATCGCCGGCATGCCGATGGCCCATATGCCGAGAACCCGGCCGCCGCCGGCGGCGATAGCCGGGTCCTGGCCCAGCAGCCGCAGCAGGCCCTCGCCGTGACTCTCGATCAAGGAATAGATGAGCCCGAGGCTGCCGGCGAGAATCAGCGCCAGGCGCCAGATGCGCCCGCATTCCTCGTAGCGTTTGGCACCATCCGCCTGGGCGGTCAGCACGACGGTGCCGAGCAGCAGGCCGACGCCGATGGTCTGCATGATGAGCTGCGGCGCCGTGCTGATGGCGAAGAAGGCGAGGTCGCGCCCGCCGGCCCGGCCGACCAGCACGGTATCGACCGTCAGCAGCAGGACGAGCCCCATCCTTGCCAGCATCACCGGCAGGGCGAGGGCAATGGTGCGACGGAGGTCGTGACCCAGCGACTTGGCTTCGGCAGTCTTGGTGTCGAGCATGGGCGCGCACAGTATCCGAAGACGCGCGGCTGTACAGCCGTGCCTGTCGGCCTTCGGCGATCAACTTTCCTAGGGGCCCTTCGGCCGGATCGCCGCCTCGCTCTCGGCGAGACGTCCCCGCAGCCAGTCGCAGAAGGCGTTTGCCGCGGGATGGCCGCTCTTCGGCGGCTCGCTCACCAGGTAATAGGCCCGGGTCGATTTGATGAAGAGCTCGAAGGGCCGCACGATCTGGCCCGCCGCCAGCGCCCGGCCGCAGGTCAGCTCATCCCCCATGGCGATGCCCTGGCCCGCCGTCATGGCCGAGAGCACGAGGTTCATGTCGGAGAAGACGATGCCCGTCTCGGGATCGGGCAGCTCCACCCGGGCGAGCCCAAACCAGCGCGTCCAGTCCTCGACATCCACCAGATGCAGCAGCGGGACCTTCAGCACATCCTGAGGCTCGGCGAAGCCACCGGCCTGGTTCAGCAGCACCGGGCTGCAGAGCGGGGTGAAGCGAACCTCGCTCAGCATCTCGACCCGCCGGTTCGGCCAATTGCCCTCACCGAAGGCGATGAAGACATCGACCTCGGGATTGCTCGCCTCCTCCAGCCGGCGCGGGGTCACGATGCGGAGCGCGATATCAGGATAGCGCGCCTGGAACTCGCCGATGATCGGGCAGAGCCAGAGAGAGGCGAAGCCCGAGGTGCAGGAGACGGTGAGCGGGCCGCCGATGCCCTGGTCGTCCTGGCGCAGCGCGGCGTCGCCGATGACCGCAAGGGCCCGGCGCACGTCATTGGCATAGCGCCGGCCGCGCGGCGTCAGGCCGACGCCGCGCCCCTGGCGCTGGAGAAGCTCGAAGCCCAGCTCGCGCTCCAGCAGGCGCAGCTGATGGCTGACGGCGCTGCGGGTGAGGCCGAGCTCCTCGGCGGCTTTCCACACGCTGCTATGGCGGGCGAAGAAATCGAGCGCCCGGAGGGCTTGGGTGGAAGGGATGCGCAAAGCGGCCTCAGGTGAATGGAATTCGCCAAAACGGGGAAAATATATCACTTTTTGAAAGCGATATTCACCGATTAGTCTGATCGGCAGGGGAGGCGCGAGGCCCATGAGCAGCTCGGCACAGCAGACGGCGATATCCTATGTCGAGGCTCGGAAGGGCGATCTCTCAACCTGGACGAGGCATATCTTCG
>DATFRE010000642.1:0-7617 GCA_035263545.1 Dongiaceae bacterium | reverse complement strand
CTACGAGATCATGCTCTCCGAGAGCCAGGAGCGCATGCTCATGGTCATCCGGCCCGAGGCGCGGGCGCGCGCCCGGGCCATCTTCGAGAAATGGGAGCTCGATTTCGCCGAGATCGGGCGCTTGACCGACACCGGCCGTCTGGTCCTGACCATGGGCGGCAAGGTCCAGGCCGATCTGCCGGTCGCCCCGCTGGTGGAGCAGGCCCCCGTCTATGACCGGCCCATCGCCGCGACCCCGGCCCGCCCGGCGCTCCCCGCGGCGAGCATCGCGATGCGGGAGCCGGTCGCGGCATTGGAGCAGCTCATCGGTTCCCCGGATCTCGCCAGCCGGCGCTGGATCTGGGAGCAGTACGACCATCTGGTCATGGGCCAGACGGGGATCCGCCCCGGCGGCGATGCCGCGGTGGTGCGAATCGGGGCCGGCCCCAAGGGGCTTGCCGTCAGCATCGACTGCACCCCGCGCTACTGCCATGCCGATCCCGAAACCGGCGGTGCACAGGCGGTGGCGGAGAGCTGGCGCAATCTCATAGCCGTGGGCGCCAAGCCCTTGGCTATTACGGATAATATGAACTTTGGCAATCCCCAGCGCCCGGAGATCATGGGCCAGTTCGCCGGCTGCATCGAGGGCATGCGCAAGGCCTGCCTCGCCCTCGACTACCCGGTCGTCTCGGGCAATGTCTCCTTCTACAACGAGACCAACGGCAAGGGCATTCTCCCCACCCCGGTGATCGGCGGCGTCGGGCTGGTGGCGGATGTCGCGAAGACCGTCTCCATCGCCTTCAAGGCGCCAGGGGAGGCGATCGTCCTGCTGGGCGAGACCAAGGGTCATCTCGGCTGCTCGCTCTATCTGCGCGAGATCCTGGGGCGGGAGGAAGGACCGCCGCCCCCGGTCGATCTCGAAGCCGAGCGGCGCATCGGCGAATTCATCCGCGGCCGCATCGCGGCGGGCAGGCTCACCGCCTGCCATGACCTCGCCGATGGCGGGCTCCTGGTGGGGCTGGCCGAGATGGCGCTGGCCGGGCGCATCGGGGCGGAGATCGCACTTGCCCCGGGCATCCCCGCCCATGCCTTCTGCTTCGGCGAGGACCAGGGGCGCTATCTCGCGACCCTGCCGGAGGCCTCGCTTTCGGACTTCCTGGCGGCGGCGCATGCGGCCGGGGTGCCGGCAAGTCCGATCGGCCGGACCGGCGGAAACGCGTTGACTCTCCAGCGCGGGAATACGATATCGCTGGCGAGACTTGCCGCAGCTCATGAGGGCTTCCTGCCCCGGCTGATGGGCTCTTAGTTTAAGGGTGAGGGTTGGCTGATGGCGATGGACGCGGGCGAGATCGAGCGGCTGATCAAGCAGGCGATCCCCGATGCCCGGGTGAATATCGAGGATCTGCGGGGCGATGGCGACCATTACGCGGCGACCGTGATATCCGCGGCCTTCATCGGTAAGACTCGGGTCCAGCAGCACCAGATGGTCTATCAGGCGCTCCGGGGCCGAATGGGCGACCAGCTTCATGCCTTGGCGCTGCAGACAGCGGCACCGCCCGGCTGACGGAATTTGAACAGGAGAACAGGACGATGACCAATCCCGTCGTACAGCGCATCCAGCAGGACATCACGGACAATGACGTGGTGCTCTACATGAAGGGCACGCCCGTCTTCCCGCAATGCGGCTTCTCCGCCGCAGTGGTGCAGGTGCTGAGCGAGCTCGGCGTCAAGTTCAAGTCCTTCGATGTGCTGACGGATCCCAGCCTGCGCCAGGGCATCAAGGAATTCAGCAACTGGCCGACGATCCCGCAGCTCTATGTGAAGGGCGAGTTCATCGGCGGCTGCGACATCGTGCGCGAGATGTATGCCACCGGCGAGCTGCGCGAGATGCTCTCGACCCGCGGCATCGAGACCGTCGCGGCGTAACACCCGAGGACCCCGGCGGCGAGGCGCCGCTGGGGCTTACTCCCAGGAATAGGCGGCCATGCTGAGGCTGCCATGGGCGAAGCTGCGATGCAGCGCGCGCCCTTTGCCCTTCGAGGCCCCCTCGAGCCCGGCGCCCAGCGCGACGAAGAGCGGGAGGAAATGCTCTTCCCGCGGATGGACGAGGCGCGCCTCCGGCCTGAGGGTCTTGTAATCCACCAGGGCCTCGGCATCGCCCGCGGCGATGCGGTCCGAAAGCCAGTCATCGAAAGCGATGGCCCAATCCGCCGGCTTCCGATTGTCGATCTGGAACTGGCGCAGATTGTGGACCGCCCCGCCGCTGGCGAGGATCAGCACGCCTTCATCGCGCAGCGGCGCCAGCTTGCGCCCGAGCTCGACGTGATGCGCCGGACCGGCGGCAAGCTGTACCGAGAGCTGGGCCACGGGGATATCGGCCTCGGGATAGACCAGCAGCAGGGGGTTCCAGGCGCCGTGATCCAGCCCCTGGCTCTGGTCGATCACGACCCCTGGAATCAGCTCGCTGACACGCTTCGCAAGTTCCGGCGCGCCCGGCGCGGGATAGGTCAGGCGATAGAGCGCCTCGGGAAAGCCGTAGAAATCATGGATCGTCTCGGGCCGCTTGGCGCCACTCACGGCCGGGCGATCCGTTTCCCAATGCGCCGAGACGCAGAGGATCGCCTTCGGCCGCGCCAGGCTTTTGCCGAGGCCCGCCATGAAATGGCGTGCCGGTATGTCCTCGAAGACCAGCATGGGCGAGCCATGGGAGAGAAAGACCGCCGGCAGGGAAGCGGAGCTCATGATGTGGTCGTCCTTTCCCGAATTGCCGCCCCGAAGGCTGCCGAGGCGTCATTGGTCTTAATGGGGTGCCACCGGCGGGCTGTAAAGTAGACACCCCGACGTAACCTCGGCACGCCGGATCAACCGCTCGCCGCCATTTTTTCTTCCGCCATGGCCGGGCGAAGTCCCGGCCACCCACGTCGATCCGCAAGAATCGCCGCAACTGGGGAGCCTCGCTCTCTCTGCGGTCATGGTCGGCGAAGGCCGACCATCCACGAGTTTGTCTGCCGCCGACAACGACAATTGATCAGGATTTGTCGGCATTTCTACCCGCTGAGGCGCCCCAAGACGTGGATGCTCGGGACAAGCCCGAGCATGACGAGAAGAGGGGGACCGCCCCAGGTGATTGATGTCTTTCCCCTCACTTGCCTCCGACCCGCACTTCGCCATTATGCTGCTCATCCCCCGATAGCGGATCAGCCGGCACCTTGAAAACACCTGTCGTCGCGTTTCTTTCCTGCCTGGCGGCCCTTTTGCCGCTCTCCACACCGGGGCTCGCCCAGGCCTCCGTCACCTGCAACATCGACGACCAGATTCCCGCCGAGCGGCGCGCGGCGATCGAGGCGGCGGGCCTGAGCTTTGTCAACGCGGTGCTCGCCGGCAAGCCCGATCAGGCCTATGCCAGCTTCACGGCGGATACCAAGGCGCATATGCCGGCGGACAGCTTCGCCCAGATGGTGGCCGGGGCCCGGCAATCCTTCCAGGGCGTCCAGGGGCTGCATGTCGGCCATGCCTATCTCGTGACCGGCGCAGATCAGGGGACGGCGAAGCGGGTCACCTGCGGCGACATTCGCGAGCCCGAGCAGTTCGTCACCGTCGAGGTTCAGCCCGTGCCGCTCCAGGCCCATCTCCTGATCGAGGGCGGAACCATCGGCGACAGCTTCACCTTCGTGCTCTGGCTCGTCCACGATCAGGAAGGCTGGCTGGTGCAGAACCTCTATCTCGGCATGTCGGCGATGACCGGCAAGAGCGCGGCCGAACTCTGGCACATGGCGCGCGCCGAGGCCGATCGGCGTCGCAGCTTCAATGCCGCCCTGCTCTATGCCGCGGCCAACAATCTCGCCGAGCGGGGCAATGATTTCGAGCTCGGCTTCCGTCCCGAGATGCAGGCGGAGATCGCCCGGCTCAAGCCCCCGGCCGCCCTTCAGGGCACGAACGCCCTCACTTGGCATCTCGGCGGCAAGGCCTACAAAATCCTCGCCGTCGGCCCGGTGGGCGCGCGGGAGAAGCTCTATCTCATGGTCAACTGGCAGACCACGAGCTGGCAGAGCGACGCCGAGGCCGAGGCGCGCAATCGCGCCCTCATGACCGACTTCGCCCAGGCCTTTCCCGAATATGCCGATGTCTTCGCCGGCGTCGTCCTGAGCGCGGTGGAGAGAGAAACCGGCCGCGGCTACCGCTCCTTCTATCCCGTCGGCCAGGCGCAGTGAAAAGACGCCGCGGGCGCGCTATCGCAGCGCCTTGATGAAGGCGTCGAAGACGGCATAGGTCTCGGGCTCCAGCCCGTCATCCCAGGGCCTGGGCCAGACGCTGGTCATCACAATGACGACCTCCTCGGCCGGGTTCACATAGAGAAACTGGCCATAGATGCCCCGGGCCTCGAAGCCCGAGAGCTCGCGCATCGAGGCGGGCAGCACCCACCATTGATACTGGTAGCCCAGCACATAATCGGGATCGAGCTTGCCAGGCTGCACCTGGGGCCGGTCGGGATGAGTTGCTTCCTCGACGAAGGCGCGGGGCACAAGCTGGCGCCCCTGCCATTGCCCGCTCTGGGCCATGAAAAGGCCGAAGCGGGCATAGTCGCGCAAGGTGGCGCCGAGGCAGCAGAAGGCGGCCTCATTCGCCTGCGGCCCGCGCCCATCGGTCATCCAGTCGGCATCGCTCTCCATGCCCAGCGGGCCCCAGATCTTGGCCGAGAGGTAATCCGCGAGGCCCATGCCCGTGACCCGCGAAACCAGCCAGCCGAGCACCACCGTCTCCACCCCGGCATAGTTGAAGCGGGCGAAGGGCGGATGGGCGCGCTTTGCCGCGCGGGCGAAATCGGTCAGCGGCCGCTTGTTGTACTGGATGGCGTCGTCCCACATGCGTGAGGAATCCGAGAGGGTCGAGATATAGTCCTCCGTGAAGTCGACGCCGGAGGACATCTGCAGCACCGCCTTGATCGGCACACCCTCATAGGCCGAGCCCTTCAGCTCCGGCAGATAGTCGCTGACAGGATCCTCGAGGCTGCGGATGCGCCCATCGGCAAGGGCGAAGCCCACGAGGGTCGAGACGAAGGACTTCGCCATGGACCAGGAGGTGAAGCGCGAGCTGGCATCGGCGCCGAGCAGGTAGCGCTCGAACACGATCCGCCCGCGCTTCAGCACGATGAAGCCCGTGGTCCGCGCGCGCCGGAAATAATCCTCCAGCGGAAGCGGCGCGTCCTCGGTGAAGTCATAGCTCGCGAGCGCGAGCGGCGTGCCCTGCGGCAGCTCGCTGACCGGGCCCGCCCGATGCACCGGCCGCGCGGGATAGATCTCGCCCATATGACGGAAGGAGCCGATCATATAGGTGCCGGGATCGCTCCAGATGGAATCCCGGGTCCCCACGGGATAGTCCTCGGCCCGGGCGATGCCCATGCCCGCGAGGATCATCAGCCCCGCGAAACTCGTTCGCCTGATTGCGAGGCCCATGAACTCCTCCCCGATTTTCCTCGTCATTCCCCGAAAGCGAAAACCCCTCTCCCGCGCTTTGAAGCCGGAGAGGGGAGGGGACCCACGGCGAAGCCGTGGGGAGGGTGAGGGTCGAGCAAGGGCGGTGCTTGAACTTGCCTCCCCCCATCGCTTCGCGATGGGTCCCCCTCTCCCGCTTCAAAGCGCGGGAGAGGGAAAACAAGAAGGGTCCAAAAGTCAACGGCCGCGCTGGTTTCCCAGCGCGGCCGTTGCCTCGCGGCCTTGAAAAGGGGTCTCGCTCAGCGCGAGTAGAACTCCACCACCATGGCGGGGTTCATCTGCACCGGATAGGGCACATCGCCCAGGCCCGGGGCGCGCAGGAATATGGCGCGCAGCTTCTTGTGGTCGGCGTCGATATAGCTCGGCACGTCGCGCTCGCCCGAGGCCACCGCCTCCAGCACGAGGGCGAGCTCGCGCGACTTCTCGCGCACCTCGATCACATCGCCGTCCTTCACCATGTAGGAGGCGATATTGACCCGCTTGCCGTTGACGCGGACATGGCCGTGATTGACGAACTGGCGCGCGGCGAAGACCGTCGGCACGAACTTGGCGCGATAGACCACGGTGTCGAGACGGCGCTCCAGCAGGCCCACCAGGTTCTCGCCGGTATCGCCCTTGCGGCGCGCGGCCTCCTCATAGATGCGGCGGAACTGGCGCTCGCCGATATTGCCGTAATAGCCCTTGAGCCGCTGCTTGGCCATGAGCTGGGTCCCGTAATCCGTCGGCTTGCGCCGGCGCTGGCCATGCTGGCCCGGGCCATATTCGCGGTCGTTGAAGGGGCTCTTGGGTCGGCCCCAGAGATTGACGCCCAGACGGCGATCGATCTTGTATTTGGATTCGGCGCGCTTCGTCATTCGCTTGCTAGCTCCGTGTTCAACGGTTGTGGTTCATGTCCCGAGTGTCCGGCCCGGTAGCGCCCGGCGGCGGGGCGGCGCCCTTGTCCTTCAGGACAGTGCTGCGCCCTCAGCTCGGAAGTCGCGGCACTATAGGGACGAATCGCCCGCTGTCAAGCACGCAATAGAGCGGTATTTCAAAGGCTTAGCCGATCACCGTCACGCCCGGTTCCCCTTCCCCCGGGGCGCGGGCGGGTCGCGGCGGGCGGCCGGCTCCTGCTCGCCCCTGGCCGGGGCAGCTCCGGATCCTGCTTTCCTGCGCCGCTGCCGGTAGGTCGCGAGCTCCGCGACGATGCCATGGAGCGTGCGGATCTCCTGATGGGTCAGGCCCGTGCGCTGGAACAGGTTGCGGATGTTGCGCACCATGCTGGGGCGCTTCTCGGCATTGCGCAGGAAGCCGCAATCGTCGAGCTCCTTCTCCAGATGGGCGAAGAAGTTCAGAAGCTCGGCCTTCTCCGCCGGCCGCGTCTCGTTGGTCACCAGTTCGCTGGCCGGCGTCCGGTCCGCCGCCTGGAACCATTCATAGCCCACCAGCAGCACGGCCTGGCCCAGATTGAGCGAGGCGAAGCCGGGATTGAGCGGCACGGAGATGACGGCATCGGCCAGCGCGATATGGTCGTTCACCAGCCCCATGCGCTCCGGCCCGAAGAGCACGCCGACGGCCTCGCCGCCCGCGATCTTTTTGCGCATCTCCGAAGCGGCCCTGCGCGGCGTCACCACCCGCTTGATCATGCCGCGATGGCGCGCGGTGGTGGCATAGACGCAGCTGAGATCGGCGATCGCCGCTTCCGGCGTCTCGAAGAGGCGGGCCGCGGCGATCACGGAATCCGCGCCCGAGGCTGCGGCCACCGCCTTTTCGTTCGGCCAGCCATCCCGGGGCTTCACCAGCCTGAGGTCGGTGAGGCCGCAATTGAGCATCGCGCGCGCCGCCGCCCCGATATTCTCGCCGAGCTGGGGCTCCACCAGGATGATCGCCGGCCCCTTCCCCGCCGCCCCGCGCTTCCGATCCGTCCCGGCCATCTAAAGGTTCACCACAGAGAAACAGAGACACAGAGGGATCGAGCTGAATGCGGCTCGTCTCGGCGCACCGTAAGCAGAAACTCTTGGGTCGCTTCGCGGCACGGCTTCTATTCTCCGTGCCTTCTCTGTGTCTCTGTGTCTCTGTGGTGAAATCACTTACTTCGGGCCTAAGCCGGCGTGGCTGCGGCGCCGGCGCGGAAGAGCTTCCAGGTGATGGCGTCGTGGAGCGCGTT
>DATFRE010000641.1:0-3884 GCA_035263545.1 Dongiaceae bacterium | reverse complement strand
AGCGTCGCCTGGGCGTAGCGCAGGAGCCGGACCACGGCCTCGTAGTCCGGCAGCGCGACCAGTGCCGTCGCCTGGCTCAGCGGCCGGGGATGCATGCGCAGCACGGCGCGGGTGATCACGCCCAGCGTCCCTTCGGCGCCGATGAAGAGCTGCTTGATGTCGTAGCCGGCGTTGTTCTTCAGCATCTTGTTGAGGCCGGTCACGATCGTGCCGTCGGCCAGCACCACCTCCAGCCCCAGCACCTGCTCGCGCGCCATGCCGTAGCGGATGACCCGGTTGCCGCCGGCATTGGTGGAGAGATTGCCGCCGACCTGGCAGGAGCCCCGCGATCCGAGATCGAGCGCCAGGAGGAATCCGGCCTCTTCCGCCGCGCGCTGGGCCAGCTCCAGCGGGGTTCCCGCCCACAGCGTGATGGTGGCTGCCGCCGGATCGAGTTCCTCAATCCCGGTCAGGCGCTCCAAAGAGAGGACGATATCGCCGGCCCGCGGTGTCGCCCCGCCGGCGAGGCCCGTCAGCCCGCCCTGGGGCACGACCCCCTGGCCCGCCGCATGGCAGAGCCTGAGTGCGGTTGAGACCTCATGCGCGTTGCGCGGCCGCAGCAGCGCCCGGGGCGGGGCCGGATCGATGGCGCTCCAGTCGCAGAAATAGCGTCGCTCCACGGCCTCGCCAGGCGTTACGACCCCGGCTCCCAGGGCCTGCCGCAGTTCCTCGACGATGTCCGCCATGGCGCCCCTCCCTCAGCTGGCGATGCCCCGCTTCGCCATCGTCTGTTGAACGATTCTCCATGGCGTATACCATAGCCCGCAAAACATCCCATCCGTTGGGCCGTCTTTCCGGGCGGCACCACATTCCTCGAACCGACGAGAATTCATGCATACCATCTCGCCCCGTCTCGACGGCGCCGCGCCGCGGCTCAGGATCACCGGCATCGATTGCCGCGTCCTGCTGGCGCCCGATTACGATCCCCGCTTCACCTCCTCGGCCCAGGACAGCCTCATCGTCGCGATCCACACCGACCAGGGGGTGACGGGCATCGGCGAATGCGACGTCAATCCCTGGATGGCCAAGGCCTGCATCGAGGCGCCCGGCACCCACACCATGGGGCTCTCGATCCGCGACACGCTGATGGGTGCCGATCCCTTCGAGATCGGCGCGCTGTGGCAGAAGCTCTATCTCGGCACGGCGATGAACGGGCGCCGCGGCGTCGTGATCCACGCCATGAGCGCTGTCGACATGGCGCTGTGGGACCTCTGCGGCAAGGCTTTGGGCAAACCGGTGCACGCTTTGCTGGGTGGCCAGCCGCGCGAGAGCGTCACGCCCTATGCCTCGCTGCAGCCCGCCGGCCACCGCTTCGAGGAGTATCGCGACGCGCTGGTGGAATCGGCCCTCAAGGCCAAGAGCCTCGGCTTCAAGGCGGTGAAGTCCGAGGTCACTATGAACGGACCCTATGCCCATGGCGGCATGAAGGAGAGCTACGACCGGCATACCGAGGTGGTCGCCGCGGTGCGCAAGGCGCTGGGGCCCGAGATGGTGCTGATGGTCGATGTCCAATATCTCTGGGAGGACGCGGCGACCTGCCTCTCGGTGGTGAAGGACTGGGCCGAGTTCGATCTCTATTTCCTGGAGACGCCGGTCTGGTCGGACAATGTCGAGGAGATGGCGAAGCTCGTCGCGGCGGCGCCGATGAAGATCGCCTTCGGGGAGTGGCTGGCGACGCGGCATGAGTTCCGGGAGCTGATGGATATCGGCAAGGTGCAGGTGGCGCAGCCGGATGTTGGCCGGTGCGGCGGCATAGGCGAGGCCAAGATTGTCTGCGACATGGCGGCCGAGCGCGGCCGCATCATCGTGCCCCATTGCTGGAAGACCGGGATCTCGATTTCGGCGACCGCCCATCTCGCCTTCGTCACGCCCCATTGCGCCTTCATCGAGTATCTCCCGCCCCAGCTCTGCCATGAGCGGCTGCGCCGCGAGCTGGCGCAGGAGGAACTGAGGCTGGAGAAGGGAATCATCCCGCTGCCAGAGAAGCCTGGCCTCGGAATCGAGGTGGATTGGGAGGCCGTACGCCGCTACACGGTCGCCTGAGGCAGGTGCCGGCCGTAAACCCAGGAGGCCATTCATGTCGGACATCGTCCCGAGCGAAATCGCCGAGCCCTTCACGGCCGCATCCCAGCGCCTGGCCGATCGCGTCGCGCTGGTAACCGGCGGCGCCCAGGGCATCGGCGAGAGCATCGCCCGGCGCTTCGGAGCCGAGGGCGCCAGCCTTGCAATCGCCGATATCGATCGCGCCCGGGCGGAGCAGGTGGCCGAGGCGATCCGCGCGGCGGGTGGTGCTGCGCGGGCCTTCGCTCTCGATATCGGCGATGAAGGCTCCGTCGCGGCGCTGGCGCATTCGCTCGACGCCGCCTATGGCCGCCTCGACATCCTGGTCAACAATGCCGCCATCCCCGACGGCACGGCGATCGACAGCCTGACGATCGCGCGCTACCGGGAGGTGGTCGACATCACCCTCAACGGCGCGATCCTTGTCACGCTTGCTTTGCTGCCGCTGCTCCGCCAAGGCGGGCCGGGGCAGACGGTCCTCAACATCGCCTCCATCATGGGTCTGAGGGGCGCTCGCAATGCCCTCGCCTATTCGACGGCCAAGGGCGGCATCGTCAATTTCACCCGCGCGCTGGCCTGCGATCTCGCCGGCGAGGGCATCCGCGTCAATGCCATCGCCCCCGGCTACATCGACACCCGCATGGCCATGCTGGCCGATGGCAGCGGCCACCAGCACAAGACCGAATGGTTCAGGGAGGTCTATCTGAAGCATGGCCGCCTGCCGCTGGGGCGCGCCGGCCAGCCGGCGGATATAGCGGGACCCGCCTTCTTCTTCTGCTCCGAGGATTCCCGCTATGTCACCGGCCAGATCCTGCTGGTGGATGGCGGCGTCTCCGCGACCTTCTGAAGGCGCCTGGCTGAAGCGCGTCCGGCGGCGAGTGTCATCAAGCCGCCACGGAATCCCTGCTAAAGCTACGCTGCAATTATCGGGGGAGACCAGCCATGCTCATTACGCGCCGGCATTTTGCCGCCCTCTTCGTCCTGGCGTTCTGCCAGATCGCCGTCACGGCCCTGCCGGTTCGGGCCGAGGACGCCAAGCCCTTCATCACGGCGAAAGAGCTCGACCTCACCAAATTCCTGGCGCCGCCGCCGGCCAATGACTCCGCCCAGACCAAGGCGGAGCTGGCGGAAATCCTGACCATCCAGGTCACGCGCACGCCCGAGATGGTCGCCCGCGCCCAGGCCGATGGGGAGGAGAATGTCTGGCGCTTCGCCGATGTGCTGGGCCCCAAGTTCACCAAGGAGGCGCTGCCCAAGACCGAGGCCTTCTTCGCCCGGGTGGCGGAGACGGAGGGCGCGGTCGTCGATCCGGCAAAGGATGTGTGGAAGCGTCCGCGGCCGCATCTCTTGAGCGACCTGGTCAAGCCGGTGGTGCCGCTCTCCAAGTCCGGCTCCTATCCCTCGGGCCATGCGACCGTCGGCACGCTGATGGCCATCGTGCTCTCGAACATGGTGCCGGAGAAGCGGGCCGAGCTGATGGCCCGCGGCTGGGAATATGCCAATAACCGCGTCATCGGCGGCATCCACTACCGCAGCGACATCGAGGCCGGACGGATCTCCGGCAGCCTGATCGCCGAGGCCATCTGGAGCCAGCCCGACTTCGCCGCCGAGTTCGCCGCCGCCAAGGCCGAGTTGCGCGCCGCGCTGGGGCTGCAGTCGTAGAAATCAGGTCAATCTGCCGCCCATCTGAATACCCCTCCCCCCTTGCGGGGGGAGGGGTATAGGTGGCGGACTTCCTATAGCGGATTGAGGCTGCTCTGAGCCTAGGTTCTCACAGGGGCTAG
>DATFRE010000640.1:0-7755 GCA_035263545.1 Dongiaceae bacterium | reverse complement strand
CATCGGGACGGTTGGTCGCCGCGACGAGGATAACGCCTTCGTTGGCTTCAAAGCCGTCCATCTCCACCAGCAGCTGGTTCAGGGTCTGCTCGCGCTCGTCGTTGCCGCCGCCGAGACCCGCACCGCGGTGCCGGCCGACGGCGTCGATTTCGTCGATGAAGATGATGCAGGGCGCGTTCTTCTTGCCCTGCTCGAACATGTCGCGCACGCGGCTGGCGCCGACGCCCACGAACATCTCGACGAAGTCGGAGCCCGAGATGGTGAAGAAGGGCACGTTGGCCTCGCCGGCGATGGCGCGGGCCAGCAGCGTCTTGCCGGTGCCGGGAGGGCCGACCAGCAGCACGCCCTTGGGGATCTTGCCGCCCAGGCGCTGGAACTTCTGCGGGTCCTTCAGGAACTCGACGATCTCCTGCAGCTCCTGCTTCGCCTCCTCGATCCCGGCGACGTCGTCGAATGTGACGCGGCCGACCTTCTCGGTCAAAAGGCGCGCCCGGCTCTTGCCGAAGCCCATGGCCTTGCCGCCGCCTGACTGCATCTGGCGCATGAAGAAGATCCAGACGCCGATCAAGAGCAGCATCGGGAACCAGGAGATCAGGATGTTCAGCAGCGGGTGCATGTTGTCGTCGACCGGCGCGGCGTTCACCCGCACGCCATTGGCCATCAGCTTGCTCACGAGATTGGGATCGCTCGGCGCATAAGTGCTGAAGGCGGAGCCGTCCTTCTTGCGTCCGCTGATGTTGGGGCCCTGGATGGTGACGTTGTCGATGTTCTTCTGGTCGACCTGCTGCAGGAAGTCGGAATAGGCGATCGACGTCTCCGGCCCGCGGGGCTGGGACCCCTGGAACAGGTTGAACAGCACCACCAGGATGACCGCGATGGTGACCCACAGGGCCAAGTTCTTGGTAAAGTTCAAGTAATCCTCGCTTTCGTCCGACCCTCGTGGCCGACGCGGCGCCCTGCGGGTCGCCTCAGCTGTCTACATAATGTTCACATCCAATTTAGCAACTGTAAAGCCGCCGGGCACCAGCGGCGGGCGCGTCCGGGGGCGGGCAAGGGCGGGATGTTCGCCCTTGGCGGCGCCAATGCGGGACTGCCTGCCGGCTTCCGCCAGAATCGTCACCCGGCCTCGCCGAACCGCCACCCGGCAGCCGCCGAGCGTGCGCGCCGGGCCGCCGGCCCGCAGGTTTGCGAGCAGCCGCTCCAGGCTCTCCCGCCGCGGCGGATATGGCTCGCCACCAGCCGCCATCACTATGCGGCCGAGTGCCGCAAGCGCGAGCTCCGGTTGCGCGGCCATCAGGGGCTCGAGCCGGAGGTCGAAGGAGCCATCCGGACGCGGGTGAACTTCGGCCAGCAGCTCGGCCATGTGGCGCTCCCTTTCGCAGCGTTCGGCACCGATCTCGGCCGCCGCTCGCGCGATAGTAACCCGCCCCCCGGGCGGAACGATCCGGCGCCAGCGGATCCGCTCGAAACGCTCGTCGCGGTTCGAGGGATCTTCGATCCAATCCTGGCCAGTCTCGGCGAGGCTTGCCCTGAGGCGCCTGGGATCGATCAGCAGGAGCGGGCGGATGAGGCGCACGCCTTCTCGCGCCAGGCTCGCGGCCATGCCGGCCAAGCCGTCGAGGCCGGCACCTCGCGCCAGGCGCATCAGTACGGTTTCAGCCTGATCGCCGGCGTGATGGGCGAGCGCCAGATGGAGAACACCGCGCCGGCGGCACCAGCCTGCAAGGAGCCGATAACGCTCCTCGCGGGCCCGGGCCTGCAGCGCCGAGCCGGGCCCGCCTGCGGGTCGCTTCCAGACCAGGGTTCGATGGGCGATGCCGCGGGCCGCGAGCCAAGCCGCGACCTGCCGCGCCTCTCCGACAGATTCCGGCCGCAGGCGATGGTCGACGGTCAGTGCGAGGGCCTCTCCATCCCGGGCGCGGGCCCAGCGATGAAGGAGCAGGGCCAGCGCCATGCTGTCCGCCCCGCCCGAGACGGCGGTGGCAACCACCGGCCGGTCTTCAAAGGGGCCGAGCGCCGCCATCAGCCGGGCGAATTCGGCTGCCCGGATCGGTGCGATCTCGCCCGCGGGATCAGCGGCAGGCGTAGCGGCGCTTCTCTTCCCTGAGGCGCGTGGCGACGCTGTCCGGCGCGCTCGGGAATTTCTTGGTCAGCTCGGCAAAGGCGACGCAGGCATCCGCTTTCTTGCCGAGTTGGCCGAGGGCCATGCCGAGCTTCAGAAGATTGTCCGGCGTTTTGCTGCTGTTGGGATACTTCTGATAGCCCTCGGCGAAGGTGACCGCCGCGTCCTGATAGCGGCCGCGCACGTAATAGGTCTCCCCGAGCCAGTACTGGGCGTTGCCCGAGAGATAGTCATTGGGATGCTGGACGAGGAAGGAGTGGAACGCCTTCTCGGCATCATCGTATTTGGCCTGGCGCAGCAGGTTGAAGGCATATTCGTACTGCCCCTCCACGGTATCGCCGGGGAGCGGGACAATGGGGCCGGCGGGCGGCGTCGACCCCGCCTCGGTGGCGGCGTTCGCGGCGGCACCCGGCGCGGCCTGGACGTTCGCGGCCTGCATCTGGCTCTGAGTCAGCGTCCCCAGGGTCTTTGGCTGAAGCGAGGATTGCTGCAGGGGCTGGTTCGGGTTGATCGCCGGATTCGTCGACTGGAGCGGCTGGACCTGCTGCCCCGAGCCCTGGTTTGCATCCCCGCCCCCTGGCGCGGCCGCAGCACCACCGCCCGGCTGGCCGTGCTCCAGGGCGCTCAGGCGGTAATCGGTATCCTTGGACATCTTGTCCAGGCGCGTGGAGAGCTGCTGGACGCTGTTGCGCAGCTCCTCGATCTGGCCGGTGAGATTGCTCATCTGGCCTTCGAGCTGCTGGAGGCGGACCTCCTGATTGGCGGCGACACCACCGGAGGGCTGGACGCCGCCGCCCGAGGGCACCTGGCCGTTATAGACATTCTTCTCCAGATCGGCGAGCTGCTGCTGCAGCCGGTCGACCTTCTCCGACAGGGCCTGGACATCGTCCTGGGCGCGCGCGGGCTGCAGGACGGCGAGGAAGACCCCGACCGCCAGACCGATGGCCGCGAGGGGGAAACGAATGGCTTCGAGAGGGCTTGAAGACTGCGTCATCAGATCACGCTCGGTATCCGGGCCTGGAATGAGTTCCCGCCGTCCAGCCAAGCTGCGACGGCTTGGCGGCGAAAATAAGGCGCCGAGTGCCTTTTCGGCAACAGTCGGCAATGCCGGCTCTAGAAAACGGCTGCGGCGCCTGCCGGTTCCGCCGAAGCGTTCCGACAGGCGCCGCAATGGCCGATAAAAGCGTAGCGACTAGTGCTGCAGGACGATGACGTCGCGACGATTCTGCGCCCAGCAGGATTCGGTGCTCTCCGTGCAGACCGGCCGCTCCTTGCCATAGCTGATCGTCTGCATGCGGTTCGCATCGATGCCGAGGGCGACCAGATAGTTCTTGGCCGCGGTCGCGCGCCGCTCGCCGAGAGCGAGGTTGTACTCGCGCGTGCCACGGTCGTCAGTGTGACCTTCGATCACGAAGCGCCACTGCGGGTAGGTCTTCAGCCAGGCCGCGATCTTCTGCAACTGGCCTTGGGCCTCGGCCGTCAGATCATAGCGATCGAACCCGAAGAAGATCCGGTCGCCGACCACCGTGGTGAACTCTTCGGGCGAGCCTGCGGCCGGGCCCTGCGGCACGGTCGCCGTTGAAGCGGGAGGCGTGGTCCCGGAAGTATTCGCGTTGCCTGTATCGGCCGGCTTGCTCGAGCAGGCGGCCAACAAAAGCACCGCCGAGATCGCCATTACTACTTTGAATCGCATCTTCGAACCTTTCGAACCTAGACCCCTGGGGGAAGCTTTCGCCCAATCTGGGCAATTGTCGCGACAAAACCTTCCGGTCGAAGAGGCACGACAGGAGGGTTAGACTTGATTCGCCGCAACAATCTTATCCAGCAATTTGTTGTGAATCAAGCACACCTTCTACTGAATCAAAGGTGACCAGGCGGGGTCGGATGCGTCCGTCGGGGTCACCAGTTCACGGTCGTTGTACCCAGTGACGTCGATGCTGTAGAGGCGTACCTGGCCGCCCGGTCCCGCCTGCTTGAAAAAGGCGAGTACGCGACCATTGGGTGCCCAAGTGGGGCCCTCGACCAGATAGCCCTGGCTAATGGAACGCTCACCCGACCCGTCTGGATGCATGACGCCGATATAAAACATGCCACCCTTTATGTGGGTATAGGCGATCTGGTCTCCGCGGGGCGACCAGACGGGCGTTCCATACTTGCCCTCGCCAAAGCTGATCCGGTGAGGATTACTGCCATCTGCATTCATTATATAGATCTGCTGTGAACCGCCGCGGTCGGATTCGAAGGCGATCTGGCTGCCGTCCGGGGAATAGGACGGACCGGTATCGATGGCCGGGGCGTCGGTCAGCCGGCGCACCTTCCGGGTCCTGAGGTCCATCTCATAGATGTCGCTGTTGCCGTTGACGGCGAGGCTCATCACCACCTTCGTGCCGTCGGGCGAGAATCGGGGGGCGAAAGTCATTCCGTTGAAATCGCCGAGCACTTCCTGCTGTCCCGTCTCGATGTTCAGCAGATAGACCCGCGGCCGGTTGTTGCGGTAGCTGAGATAGGTGATGTCCTGGCTGCTCGGCGAGAAGCGCGGCGTCAGCACGAGATTGCTGCCGTCGGTCAGGTAGCGGTTGTTCTCGCCGTCCTGGTCCATGATCGCGAGGCGCTTGGTGCGGTTGGTGAAGGGGCCGGTCTCCGCCACATAGACGATGCGGGTCTCGAAATAGCCCTCCTCGCCCGTCAGACGTTTGTAGATCTCATCCGCCACCTTGTGCGCGATGGCGCGCCAGTTTTCCTGGGTGCTGGTCACCGCCTCGCCGATCATCTGCTGCTCGGCGAAGACATCCCACAGCCGGAACTCGACGCGAAGCCGCCCGTCCGGCTGGGTTTCCACCGTGCCGCTCACGAGTGCCTGGGCGTTGATGGCGCGCCAGTCGGCGAAGCGCGGCATGGTCCGAAGCGAATCGGGAGTCTGGATGAAGGCCTTCTTGTCGATCGGCTTGAACAGTCCCGAGCGCTCGAGATCGGCCGAGACCACGCCCGCGATATTGCTGCCCGACTGGGCGTCGTTGGGTTGCTGGCCATAGAAATCCACGACGGCGATCGGCATCGGCTGAACCGTGCCTTGCGTGATGTCGATGCGAAGATCGGCATGGGCCGCGGCGGCGGTGAAGGCGAGCAGAAGAAGGACCGCGATGGCGGCCGGCAGGCGATTCAGTCGGGGCATTGTATGACCTCGTTTTTCTTAGACATTGCGGGGCGTCAGTTTCAGCGTCAGTTGCTTCCAGGCGGCATAGTCCGCCGCCGAGAGCGTAAAGGGCGCGCATTGCAGCACGGCCTTCGTCGCCGCCGTCGCGGCGGCGCGGTAGCCGGCCTCGCCGGCGAAGCGCTTCTTCTCCACCGTCTCCACGGCGCCGACGGTGCCGTCATCGGCGAGCGTGAGGCGGAGCAGAACGGCAGGGGCGCCGGCGGCACCGGGCCCCTTCCAGCAGGCACCGATCTTTTGGCCGATGGCGGCGGCTGCGGCCTGCGCTGCTGGCGCGCCGGCCGGATCGGCGAGCGCAACGTCGAAGGTCGTGTCGCCAGGGGAAGCCGGTAGCTTGGAGGTCAGCTGAACCGCGTTCGTCGTCGTCCCGGTCGCCGTGCCCGTCGCCGGCGTGGCACCGGCGGGCGCGGACGTCGGATGTGACGACGAGCAGGCGGCCAGCCCTAGAAGGGCGAGCGACGCCCATATCCCTCGCGCTGTCATGCTCATGCCAAGGCTCCCCCTTTTCCTAAACCGCTCCGACGCCATGGCTCTATCCGAAGAACCCGGACGGATTGAACCGGAAGATGGTCGATTTCCAGGTGTCGTATTTGTCCGGCGGCAGCTGAAGCTGGTGGCATTTCAAGATGGCTCGCTTCGCTGCTTCCGCGGCGGCTTGATAGACCGGATCCGACATACGCGACTGGTCGACGATGTTCGCGGTCTGCACGGTCCCGTCAGGCGCCAAGGTGACCGCGACCTCGACGATGATGGTGTCGGCGCCCTTCTTGCCGGGATCGATGTACCAGCAGCCGGCGATCTGCGATCGCACGGCGTCGAGCTCACTCGCCGTCAAATTCTGCCCGATAGGCGCTGAGGGCACCGACGAGGGCGGTTGCTGATCGGGCTGCGGCGGTGTCTGGTCGACCGAGGCGGTCTGCTGGTTCGTCAGGTTCTTCAGCAGCGAGTTGAAATCCGCCTGCTGGGCCGGCTTCTTCGCGGGCTTCGGCTTGGGCTGGTCGGGTTGCGCCGGACGGAGTTGAGGGAGCGGCGGCGCCTCCGCCTTTGCCTCTTGCGGGGGCGGCTGCTCCTGGGTCTTGTCGGGGATCACCACCGGCTGCGGTAGATCCGGCAAGGTCTCGGCCGGCTGCGGCTGCGGCGGCGTGGGCGGCGCCGGGGGCGGCGAGGCCGTCGCCTCCTGCGGCTGCGGCGGCGTCTGCGTGGTCTGCGGCGGCGCGGGCGGCGTCGGCGGCGTTGGGGTCGGCGGCGCCTGGGGCGCGGGTGGCGGCGGCGTATCGGTCGGCTTGACCTCGGGCTTCGGAACATCCGCCGGCTTGGGCGCCGTGGTCAGATCCGCCACGGTCGCGAGCTGTACCGGCACCGGCTCGACCACCATCTCGTCGGAGGCGAAGAGATCGGGCAGGCCAAAGAGCAGCAGCAGCACGATCGCCACATGGAAGATGAAAGAGAGGATCGAGCCGACACGCATGGATTACTTGCCGGTTTTCTTCTTCTGGTCCTGGGGTTGCGAGGTCTTGTCCGACGGCATGTCGACGACGAGGGCCACCTGGGTGAAGCCGGCCGACTTGATCATGCCCATCACCTGCATCACCCGGCCGTAGTCGATGGCCTTGTCGCCGCGCACGAAGATCTTGGTGTCGGGCTTGTTGGCGGTGATCGCCTGCAGCCGCGGCACGAGGGCCTCGTCGGCAATGGAGGTTTCCTGCAGATAGATCTCACCCTTGGCATTGACCGTAACGACCAGGGGCTCGTCGGGGTTGCTGAGGGGTTCCGCCTTGGTCTGGGGCAGGTTGACCGGAATCCCGACGGTGAGCAGCGGGGCCGTCACCATGAATATGACCAGCAGCACCAGCATTACGTCGACCATCGGAGTCACGTTGATCTCCGCCATCGGCCGGAAGCTGGCGCGCCGGCCGCTCCGCCCGTTCCGGCCGTTGCGCTTGGTGGTCGTCGATAGGAAGCCCGCCATCTAGCGCTTCTCCTCGAGCTGGCGCGAAAGGATGGCGCCGAATTCGCCGGCGAAGGCTTCGAGGCGGTTGCCGAAGCGCCCGATATCGCCCGAGAGCTTGTTGTAGGCGAGCACCGCGGGGATGGCCGCCACGAGACCAAGGGCGGTCGCAAACAGCGCCTCGGCGATTCCGGGCGCGACCACGGCAAGCGTCGTGTTCTTCGAGGCCGCGATGGAGGCAAAGCTGTTCATGATGCCCCAGACCGTTCCGAAGAGGCCGACGAAGGGCGCGGCCGAGCCGACCGAGGCCAGGAAGATCATATGCCGCTCCAGGTGGTCCATCTCGCGACCCAGCGTGATTTCCATGACGCGCTCGATGCGCTCCTGCAGGCTCATGCGCATATGCTCGGTCTGCACCAGCCCCTTGGCGGCGCTGCGCCGCCACTCGCGCATGGCGGCGACGAAAAGGGCGGA
>DATFRE010000639.1:0-9213 GCA_035263545.1 Dongiaceae bacterium | reverse complement strand
ACGGTGCCGCCGAAGTCGTTGCCGAAGAACTGCTGGAAGAAGGGGTCGTTGAACAGCGGCGAGACGTTGCGGGCCTGAACCACGCGCCGGGTATAGATGTTGACGACGGCAGGCGCCGTCTTCTTCACCACCGAGGAGAAGCTGTAGGTGAGATCGGCGCGCGAGCTGGGAACGCTCTGGGCCGACGCGCTCCCGCCCACGGACATACCAATTGGGAGCAGGAGCGCCCCCAATAGAAGGAGGAGAAGAGCCGGCTTTCGCTTCATCGCGCCGCCTGCACCGGCGCCTCAGGACGCGGGCGCGCCCGCTTCCTCGTCGGTCTCGGCGACCTGCACCGGGCCGGAATCCTTGCCCTTGGCCTCGGGGTCGCGATCGATGAATTCGATGATCGCCATGGGCGCGGCGTCGCCATAGCGGAAGCCGGCCTTGAGCACCCGGGTATAGCCGCCCTGGCGGGTCGCATAGCGCTCGGCGAGGGGGCCGAGGACCTTGGCCGCCAGCGCGTCGTCCTGAAGGACGGCGATGAGCTGCCGGCGGGCATGCAGGCCGCCGCGCTTGCCGAGTGTCACCAGGCGCTCGACCACGGGGCGCAGATCCTTGGCCTTCGGCAGCGTCGTCTTGATCTGCTCATGCTTGATCAGGGCCGCGGCCAGGCTGCCAAACAAGGCCTTCCGGTGGCTCCTGGTGCGGTTCAGCTTCCGGCCGCTGAGACCATGGCGCATCTTCCGTCTCCTTCAGTTGTCCGGCCCCGAGGCGAACCCATCATGAGGGCGAACCCATCGGCCGATTGCTGGACCCGACGCCCGCGGGCTCCCCGGCGCTGCCGGGGAGTCGTGTAGGTCGGGTTGGGCCACCACGGCCCGGTCGTCAAAAGCGTCGTCTAGTACGGCTCATCCAGGCGCTTGGCCAGCTCTTCGATGTTCTCCGGCGGCCAGCCCTGGATTTCCATGCCCAGATGGAGGCCCATCTGCGCCAGGACTTCCTTGATCTCGTTCAGCGACTTGCGGCCGAAGTTCGGCGTGCGGAGCATCTCCGCCTCGGTCTTCTGCACCAGATCGCCGATATAGACGATGTTGTCGTTCTTCAGGCAGTTGGCCGAGCGGACCGAGAGCTCGAGCTCGTCCACCTTGCGCAGCAGGTTCTTGTTGAACGGCGGCTCCGCGGCCTTGGACTCTTCCTGGGCCAGCGAGGGCTCCTCGAAATTGATGAAGAGCTGGAGCTGGTCCTGGAGGATGCGCGCCGCAAGGGCCACCGAATCCTCCGGCGTCACAGCGCCGTTGGTCTCGACCTGCATGGTCAGGCGGTCATAGTCGGTCTTCTGGCCGACGCGGCTGTTGTCGACCCTGTAGGAGACCTTGCGCACCGGGCTGAACAGGGCATCGACCGGGATGAGCCCGATGGGCGCATCCTCGGCCCGGCTCTGGGTCGCCGCGACATAGCCTTTGCCCGTCTCGACCGTGAACTCCATGGCCAGCGTCGCGCCCTGGTCGAGGGTGCAGAGCACGAGATCCTTGTTCATGATCTCGATGTCATGGCCGGTCTCGATGAGCTCGGCGGTCACCTCGCCCGGGCCCTTGGCCTTGAGGCGCATGCGCTTCGGCCCGTCTCCATGCATGCGAAGGGCGAGCATCTTGATGTTGAGGATGATGTCGGTCACATCCTCCAGCACGCCGGGGATCGAGGAGAACTCGTGCAGCACGCCCTCGATCTGCACCGAGGTCACTGCCGCGCCCTGCAGCGAGGACAGCAGAACCCGGCGCAGCGCATTGCCCAGGGTGAGGCCGAAACCGCGCTCCAGCGGCTCGGCGACGATGTTCGCGCGCCGCTTGGCGTCCCCCGCCGGCTCGACGTTCAGCTTGTTCGGCTTGATCAACTCAGTCCAATTTTTCTGAATCACGGGTTTGACCTCTGGCGATCGTGACGAGGCTCGGGCCTCGCCTTCTTTAAATTTGGGGAGGCGGGACGCCGGCCCCGCCTCTGTTCAATCCTCCATCCGCCGGCCTCGAGGGCCGGGGAGGCTCAGATACGCCGGCGCTTCGGCGGCCGGCAGCCGTTATGCGGGATCGGCGTCACATCCTTGATGGAGGTAATGGTGAAGCCCGCCGCCTGCAATGCCCGAAGCGCGGATTCGCGGCCGGAGCCCGGCCCCTTGACCTCGACCTCGAGGGTCTTCACGCCATGCTCCATCGCCTTGCGGGCGGCGGCGTCGGCGGCGATCTGGGCCGCGTAGGGGGTCGACTTGCGCGAACCCTTGAAGCCCGAGCTGCCCGAGGAGGCCCAGGCGATCGAGTTGCCCTGGGCATCGGTGATCGTGATCATGGTGTTGTTGAAGCTGGCGTTCACATGCGCCACGCCGGAGGTGATGTTCTTGCGCTCGCGGCGGCGCGGACGCGCGGTTGTGGCCTTGACCATGGATATCCGTCCTTAAACTGTCTTCTTCTTGCCGGCGATCGGCTTCGCCGGCCCCTTGCGGGTGCGGGCGTTGGTGTGTGTGCGCTGGCCGCGGACGGGCAGGCCCTTGCGGTGGCGCAGGCCCCGATAGCAGCCCAGATCCATCAGGCGCTTGATGTTCATCGCGACTTCGCGGCGCAGATCGCCCTCGACCCGGTACTCGCGGTCGATCAGCTCGCGGATCTTCAGGACCTCGGCGTCGGTCAGCTGGCTGACGCGCCGCTCCGCCGGGATGGCGAGCTTCTCGCAGATCGCCCTGGCCCGGGTCCGCCCGATTCCAAAGATGTAGGTCAGGCCGATCAGGACCCGCTTCTGCGTCGGTATGTTGACGCCCGCAATACGCGCCACAGCTTAACTCCTTGTAAATCCTGTATAAGTACCCGGGTTACTTGCAGACGCGCTCATCCGGCCCGGCCGCAGCGCGATTCCGAGGCGCGCGATTATAGGAAAATCCGGCCGTCCGTCAACTATCCAGTTTGCCATTTCACCCGCCAAATCAGGCCCTTCAGGCCGCGTCCAACACCCGGTCGATCTGCCCCGCCACCTCGTCCGGGCTGGCCATCCCGTCCACCCGTTTCAAGAGCCCCCGGGACTGGTAATAGGGCAGGATCGGCGCGGTCTGGCGCCGATAAGCCTCGAGCCGCACCGCCACCGCCTCCGCCTTGTCGTCCGGCCGGCGCACGAACTCGGTGCAGCCGCAGCGGTCGCAGACGCCGGGTGTCTTCGGCTGCTTGAAGATGTCGTGATAGCCCTCGCCGCAACCCGCACAGGCGTAGCGCCCGGCGATGCGCTTGATCAGCTCCGGCTCGTCGACCGCGAGCTCGATCACCTTGTCGATCTTGCCATGGCCGGTCTTGGCGAGCATGGCGTCGAGCGCCTCGGCCTGCTGCACCGTGCGTGGAAATCCGTCGAGGATGAAGCCCTTGGCGCAATCCGGCTGGGCGATGCGCTCGGCCAGCATGGCGACCATCAGATCGTCGCGCACGAGCTGGCCGGATTCCATCACCTGCTTGGCCTGGAGGCCCAGCGGCGTGCCGGCGGCCACCGCCGCACGCAGCATGTCCCCGGTCGAGAGCTGCTTCAGGCCGCGCAGTTTTTCCAGCCGCTTCGCCTGAGTCCCCTTTCCGGCACCGGGCGGCCCCAACAAGACGATGTTCAACCGCGCCGCCCCCTCAGCTTCGACTTCTTGATCAGGCCTTCATACTGATGCGCCAGCAGGTGGGAATGGATCTGGGCGACCGTATCCATGGTGACCGAGACGACGATCAGCAGGCTGGTGCCGCCGAAGTAGAAGGGCAGTGCCTTCCAGGAGAGCAGGATCTCCGGCAGGATGCAAACCACGGCCAGATAGGCCGATCCCAGAACCGTGAGCCGGGTCAGCACATAGTCGAGATAGTCGGCCGTGTTCTTGCCCGGCCGGATACCGGGGATGAACCCGCCGTACTTCTTCAGGTTCTCCGCCGTGTCCTGCGGGTTGAAGACCACCGCGGTGTAGAAGAAGGCGAAGAAGACGATCAGCGCCACGTAGAGCCCCAGATAGAGCGGCGTGCCGTGGCCGAGATAGAGCGCGAACCACTGCGCCCAACCGGAATTGGCGCCGGCGCCGAAGCCGGTGATGGAGGCGGGCAGCAGCAGGAGTGAGCTGGCGAAGATGGGGGGAATCACGCCCGAGCTGTTGAGCTTCAGCGGCAGATGGGAGGCCTCGCCCCCGAACATCTTGTTGCCCACCTGGCGCTTGGGATACTGAACGATGATCCGCCGCTGGGCGCGCTCGAAATAGACGATGAAGGTGATCACCGCCACCACGACGATGGCGATCAGGAAGATCACCCATACCTCCAGCGCACCCGTGCGGGAGAGCTCGAGCGTTCCGACCAGGGCCGAGGGCAGCCTGGCCACGATGCCGCTGAAGATGATGAGCGAGGTGCCGTTGCCCACCCCGCGCTGGGTGATCTGCTCGCCCAGCCACATGAGGAAGACGGTGCCGGCGGTGAGCGACACGACGGTGGTGATGTAGAAGAAGGGTCCGGCGGCGATGACGACCGGACCGCTGGGGGCACGCATGGCGGCGAGCCCGTTGGCGATGCCGAAGGCCTGCGCCGCCGCCAGGAAGACCGTCAGCATGCGGGTATACTGGTTGATCTTCTTGCGCCCGGATTCGCCCTCCTTCTTGATGGCTTCCAGGCTCGGCGAGATGCTCGTCATCAGCTGCATGATGATCGAGGCCGAGATGTAGGGCATGATGTTGAGCGCGAAGATCGTCATGCGCCGGAGCGCGCCGCCCGAGAACATGTCGAACATGCCGATGATGCCGCCGGACTGCTGCTGGAACAGGGTGTTGAGGGCGGTCGGGTCGATGCCGGGCAGCGGAATATAGGTGCCCAGGCGATAGATGATCAGGGCGCCGAGGGTGAACCAGATCCGCTTCTTGAGCTCAGTCGCCTTGGAGAAGGCGCCGAAATTGATGTTGGCGGCGAGTTGCTCTGCAGCGGATGCCATGGGAATTTCCTCGTGGACTTACCTGTCCGGAATTACGCCTTGTCTCCTGCCTCGGCCGTCTTCGCCGGCTTCGGCGCAATCACCTCGACGCTGCCGCCGGCCTTCTCGACCGCGGCGATGGCGGCCTTGGAGGCGCCGGCGACCTTGATCGCCAGCTTCGCCTTGATCTCGCCCTTGGCCAGCAGGCGGATGCCGTCGCGCTGGCGCCGGATCACGCCGGCAGCCACCAGCGCTGCACCATCCACCGAGGCGCCCGCCTCGAGCTTGCCCGCGTCGATCGCCTCCTGCAGGCGGCCGACATTGACCTCCACATAGTCCAGCCGGTGGACATTGTTGAAGCCGCGCTTGGGCATGCGCATGTGGAGCGGCATCTGGCCGCCCTCGAAGCCGTTGATGGCCACGCCCGTGCGCGCCGTCTGGCCCTTGCCGCCGCGCCCGGCGGTCTTGCCCTTGCCCGAGCCGATGCCGCGCCCGACGCGCATGCGCGCCTTGCGCGAGCCCGGATTGTCGGAAAGCTGATTGAGCCTCATCGCCGTGATCTTTCTACTCGTCGACCCGCACCAGATGGCGGACCTTGTTGATCATGCCGCGCACGGCGGGCGTATCCTCGAGCTCGCGCGTGCGGCGGATCTTGTTCAGGCCCAGGCCGATCAGCGTCTGGCGCTGGTCGGCGAAGCGGCCGGCGGCGCTGGCGACCTGGGTCACCCGCAGCCTCTTCTTCTGGCCCGCGGCCTTGGTCTCAGCCATGGATATTACTCCCTCGCCTCGGCCTTGCCATCGCCGGTCTCGCGCCGGCCGATGATCTCGCTCACCTTCTTGTTGCGCCGGGCGGCCACGCTGCGCGGGGAAGCGCAGTTGGTGAGCGCGGCGAAGGCAGCCTTCACCATGTTGTGAGGATTGGAGGTGCCGACGGACTTGGCGACCACATCCTCGATGCCGAGAGCCTCGCAGACGGCACGGACCGGGCCGCCGGCGATGATGCCGGTGCCGGGCACCGCGGCGCGCATGACGACCTCGCCGGCGCCGAAGCGGCCGATCACATCGTGGTGCAGCGTGCGGCCTTCGCGCAGCGCGATGCGCACCATGTGACGCTTGGCGTGCTCGGTCGCCTTGCGGATCGCCTCGGGCACCTCGCGGGCCTTGCCGGCGCCGTGGCCGACGCGGCCCTTGGCATCGCCGACGACGACGAGGGCGGCGAAGCCGAAGCGCCGGCCGCCCTTCACCACCTTGGCGACGCGGTTGATGCTGACCAGCTTCTCGACGAGCTCGCTCTCCTCGCGGTTGCGTTCGCGGTCGCCGCCGCGCTCGCGCCGGTCACCGCCTCTTTCGCTACGTGCCATGCAGGCTCTCCTAGAAGGACAGGCCGCCCTCGCGGGCGGCGTCGGCCAGGGCCTTCACCCGGCCATGGAACAGATAGGACCCGCGGTCGAAGACGACCTCCTTGACCCCGGCGGCAATCGCGCGCTCGGCCACCAGCTTGCCGACGGCCTTGGCGGCATCGACATTGGCGCCGGTTTTGAGGCCGCCCTTCACCTCCTTCTCGGCGGTGGAGGCGGCGGCCAGCGTCACGCCCCGGACGTCGTCGATGATCTGGGCGTAGATATGCTGGCTCGAGCGGAACACCGAGAGCCGGGGCCGTCCGCTGGACTTGACCCGGAGCTGGTGGCGCACGCGCTGGCGGCGGCGTGCACGGGGGGAAATCTTGGTATGGGCCATGGTCAGCGTCCTACTTCTTCTTGCCTTCCTTACGCACGATCTTCTCGCCCGAATACATGATGCCCTTGCCCTTGTAGGGCTCCGGCTTGCGGAAAGCGCGGATCTCCGCGGCCACCTGACCCACGCGCTGCTTGTTGGCGCCGGAGATCTGGATGGAGGTCGGCTTGTCGCACTTGATCTGGATGTCGGAGGGGATCGGGAACATGACGTCGTGGCTGTAGCCGAGCTGGAGCTGCAGCGTCTTGCCCTGGACCGCGGCGCGATAGCCGACGCCGCTGATCTCGAGCGACTTGCTGTAGCCCTGCGACACGCCGTTCAGCATGCTGCGCACGAGGTTGCGAGTCGTGCCCCACATCATGCGGGCCTGCTTGGTCTCGCGCACCGGCTTGACCCAGACCTTGTTGTCCTCGAGCTTCACCTCGACGTCGCCCGAGAGCCGCATCGCGAGCTCGCCCAGCTTGCCCTTCGCCTTGATCTCCCCTTGGGCGAGCGAGACGGTCACGCCGCTCGGCACGGCCACGGGGTTTTTGCCAACTCGAGACATCGTCCGATCCTCAGAACACGCGGCAGAGAATTTCGCCGCCGACATTGGCCGCGCGCGCCTCGTTGTCCGACATGACGCCACGGGGCGTCGACAGGATCGAGATGCCGAGACTGTTGTAGACGCGCGGAAGCTCCGCCACCTTTGAATAGACTCGACGGCCCGGCCGGGAGACGCGCGAGATCTCGCGGATCGCCGGATGGCCCTCGTGATACTTGAGCTCGATCTTGAGCTCGATCGCACCGCTCTGCTGATAGCCGCGGATGTAGCCCTCGCGCTTCAGCACGTCGAGCACGCCTGCCCGCAGCTTGGAAGCCGGGCTGACGATCGTCGCCTTGCCCGCCTTCTGCCCGTTGCGGATCCGGGTCAGCATATCCCCCAAGGGATCGCTCAATGCCATGACCTTCGATCCTCCTTACCAGCTCGACTTGACCATGCCGGGAATCTGGCCGACCGCGGCCAGCTCGCGCAAAGCGATGCGCGACAGCTTGAACTTGCGGTAGTTCCCGCGCGGCCGCCCGGTCAGCTCGCAGCGCAGCCTGATGCGCACGGGCGAGCCGTTGCGCGGGAGTTGCGCCAGCTTCAGGCGCGCCGCAAAGCGCTCCTCCATCGGCTTGGAGTCGTCATTCGCAATCGCCTTCAGGCGCTGCCGGCGCTGGGCGAACTTCTTCGCCAGGCGCTCCCGCTTCTGATTGCGTTCGATGGAACTCTTCTTCGCCATATTCTCTCCTCCAGCCCCTCAGTTCACGAAGGGCATGTCGAAGCCCCTCAGCAGGGCCTTTGCCTCGGCGTCGCTCTTCGCCGTCGTGCAGATCACGATGTCCATGCCGCGCACGGCATCGATCTTGTCGTAGTCGATCTCGGGGAAGACGATCTGCTCCTTGAGGCCGATGGCGTAGTTGCCATGGCCGTCGAAGCTCTTGCCCGAGACGCCGCGGAAGTCGCGCACCCGCGGCAGCGCAATGTTGATCAGGCGGTCCAGGAACTCGTACATCCGCTCCCGGCGCAGCGTCACCTTGCAGCCGATGTTCATCCCGCCGCGCAGCTTGAAGTTGGCGATCGCCTTGCGCGCCTTGGTGATGACCGGCTTCTGGCCGCTGATCGAGGTCAGATCCTGCACGGCCGACTGGATGCGCTTGCCGTCGCCGACGGCCTCGCCCACGCCCATGTTGATGACGATCTTGTCGAGCCGCGGCGCCTCGAGGGAGTTCTTGTAGCTGAACTCCTTCATCAGCGACGGACGGACGACGGTGAGGTAGTGATCCTGGAGTCGGGTAGCCATGACGGTCGACCTATATATCGATGGTTTCCCCCGAGCGGCGGGCGACGCGCACCTTGCGCCCGTCCTCGAGGAACTTGTAGCCGACGCGGGTCGGCTTGCCGGATTTCGGATCGGCATGGGCGACGTTGGAGATGTGGATCGAGCCTTCCTTCTCCACGATGCCGCCGGGATTGCCGGCCGCGGGACGGGTATGGCGCTTCACCATGTGCACGCCCTGCACGACGACGCGGTTCTCCGCGCGCAGCACGCGCAGGACCTCGCCCGTCTTGCCTTTGTCCCGGCCGGTCGTGACGACAACCTTGTCGCCCTTCCTGATCTTCAGCTTCGTCGCCATTTTGACTGCCTCGTTGTCCCTAGAGCACTTCCGGCGCCAGGGAGATGATCTTCATGAACTGCTTCGCCCGGAGCTCGCGCGTCACCGGGCCGAAGATGCGGGTGCCGATGGGCTCGCCCTGCTTGTTGATCAGCACGGCGGCGTTGCGGTCGAAGCGGATGGAGCTGCCGTCGGGCCGGCGGATCTCCTTCGCCGTGCGCACCACCACCGCCTGGATCACATCGCCCTTCTTCACGCGCCCGCGCGGAATCGCCTCCTTGATCGAGACGACGATGACATCGCCGACCGAGGCGTACTTCCGCTTGGAGCCGCCCAGCACCTTGATGCACTGGACGCGCCGGGCGCCGGAATTGTCGGCGACCTCCAGATTGGTCTGCATCTGGATCATGG
>DATFRE010000638.1:0-4833 GCA_035263545.1 Dongiaceae bacterium | reverse complement strand
GTTGAGGCAATGGACGACGCGATGGCCGGGGCCGAGCCCGCTCGCCGCCTGGGCCCGGGCCCCGACCAGCGCGGTCTCGCGGGCATCCTTGGCCGAGAGCGCCAGATTCATCGCCGTCCCGGTCGTCCCCGAAGTGCGATGGATGCGGGCGATGCGGTCCGGCGCCGCGGCGAGATAGTCGCCGAAAGGGGGATGGAAGCGCTGGCTCTCGCGCAGCATCTCCTTGTCGATCAAGGGCGCCTCGGGGAATTCCTCCAGCCGGCGCGGCAAGGCCTTGGCGCCATAGACCCGCCGGTGGAGCAGCGAGCAGGCGGCGACATAGTCCCGCTGGCGCTCCCAGCAGCTCTGGCGATGGGCGGCGAGGATGTCCAGGGCCGAGAAATCGGCCCGTTCGATCAGCATGGATATTCGTCAATATGATGCGGTCGTCGCGCCCATATTGGCCTCGTCGATGGGCTCTGTCACCGGCGTCTCTCGAATTGTCTATAGTCGGCGCGTGGCTCGTATCCTCATCACCGGTGCGGCGGGCTCGGGCACCACGACCCTCGGCAGGGCGCTGGCCGCCAAGCTCGGCTGCCCGCATGAGGATACCGACACCTACTATTGGGTGCCGACGGACCCGCCCTATACGACGATACGCGCCCCGCAAGAGCGGATCGCACTGCTCTTGCCGAAGCTGGAGGCCGAGCGCGGCTGGGTTCTGTCGGGCTCGCCCATCGAATGGGGTGCCGCGCTGGAGTTGCTCTATGAACTGATCGTCTTCCTGCGCCTCGACCATGATCTCAGGATGACGCGGCTCAGGCGACGCGAGGAGGCCGATTACGGTCGGCGCATTGCGCCCGGCGGCGACATGGCGCGGTTCAATGCCGAGTTTCTCGAATGGGCGTCTTCTTACGACGAGGCGGGACCTGAGCGGCGCAGCCTGGCGCAGCACGAACGCTGGCTCGCCACGCAAAGATGCCCGGTGTTGCGTCTCGATTCCGCAGCACCGGTCGATGCGCTCCTCTCCGCCGTGCTGGCGGCAATTCCCGAGAAGCAGGCTTAGGCGCTGGCCACCGCCGGCGCGGGCGCGGCAGGCGTGTCGCTCTTGGGCTTCAGTCCCAAGAGGCGGCAGACCGCCAGCGTCAGATGCGGCCGGTTCAGGGTGTAGAAATGAAACTCCTTCACGCCATAGGCGGCGAGCGAGGTGCATTGCCCTGCCGCGACCGTCGCCGCCACCAGCTCGCGCGTCGAGGGATCGTTGTCGAGCCCCTCGAAGAGGCCCGCGAGCCAGCCCGGCACCGAAGTGCCGCAGCGCTTCGCGAAGTTCACCATCTGGCCGAAATTGGCCACCGGCAGGATTCCCGGCACGATCTCGCCCTCGATCCCCGCCTTGCGCGCCTTCTCGACGAATTTCAGGAAGACCGGGACGTCGAAGAAGAACTGGGAGATGGCGCGATTCGCGCCGGCATCGAACTTGCGCTTCAGATTGTCGAGATCGGCCTCGGGCGACACCGCCTCGGGATGGGTCTCGGGAAAGGCGGCGACGCTGACCTCGAAATCGGCGACGCGCTTCAGGCAAGCCACCAGATCCGCCGCACAGCGAATGCCGCCGGGATAGGCCTGATAGCTGTCGGTGCCGGCCGGCGGATCGCCGCGCAGTGCCACGATATGGCGGATGCCCTGCCCCCAGTAATCGGCGGCCAGCGCCTCGATCTCCTCCCGCGTCGCGCCGACGCAGGTGAGATGGGCGGCCGGGGCGACCCGCGTCTCGCGGCGCATCCGCAGCACGGTGTCCCAGGTCGCGGCACGGGTCGTGCCGCCGGCGCCGTAGGTGCAGGAGACGAAGCGGGGCTCGAGCGGCTCCAGCCGCTTCAAGGCCTGCCAGAGCTGCTCGCCGGCCTCGGGCGTCTTCGGCGGGAAGAACTCGAAGGAGACGACGACATCCGGATGCGTCACGCCAAGGCGCGGCGGCTCGAGGATCATGCGAGGCTCCCTGATGATGCCGGGGATCTGTCTTCGAGGCTGCGGGCGAGGCGCTTTGGCCCCGAAGCGGGGCGCTGCGCATCCCAGATGGCGACGGTCAGCGCCTTGCCGCGGAGATGACGCACGCGGCCCGGCTCGAGGCCCGCCTCCTCCAGCCAGTCGAGCACCTCGCGCTCGCCGAAGCCGAGGCGGCGATGGGCATGATCGATGCGCAGGATCTCCAGCCCATGGGGGGCGAAATCGACGATGACCAGCCGCCCCTCCGGCCGCAGCACCCGCGCGGCCTCGGCGACCACCGCGGCGGGCCGCTCGGCGAAGTGCAGCACATGATGGATGGTGACGGCATCGAAGGATTGCGCCGGCCAGGGAAGATCGTACATCTCGCCGTGGCGCACATGGCAGTTGCGCAGGCCCGCCTCGGCGAGCTTCGCCCGCGCGATGGCGAGCATGGCGGACGAATTGTCGACGCCCGCGCCGCGACCGACCCGCGGCCCCAGAAGAGTCAGCACGCGCCCGGTACCGGTGCCGATGTCGAGGAGATCGTGGATGTCGGCCTTGCCCAGGATCTCCAGCAGCACGCGCTCTATCTCCGCTTCGTCGATATGGAGCGCGCCCAGCCTGTCCCACCGCCGCGCATTGGCGCGGAAGTAGTCGGCCGCCTGCTTGGCGCGCCGGCCGCGGATGACCTCCAGGCGCAGCCGGTCGCCCTCCAGCCGTCCTTCGGCCGCTGGCAGCAAGGCGAAGAGCGTCTCCAACAGCCGCCCGGCACCCCCGCCATGGGCCAGGCGATAGAACACCCAGGTCCCTTCCGGCATGCGCTCGATCAGCCCGGCATCGGCCAACAGCTTCAAATGGCGGGAGACGCGCGGCTGGCTCTGGTTCAGCGCCTCGGCGATCTCGCCCACCGTCAGCTCGCCATCGCGCAGCAGGGCGATCAGCCGGAGCCGGGTCGGTTCGCCGGCGGCGCGCAACGCATCGAGGAGCGGGTCGAAGGCCAGCCTCTGAGCTTGCATGATTAGAAATATAAGGATGTCTTTATATATGTCAACTAGAGATCCGGGCTGGTTAGAGAGACGCCTCCCCGAGGGTCGCGACCCGGCTGAGCCACTCAGCCGGGTCGTGCCGGTGATAGGGATGCTCCGCCGGCTCGATATGGTCGAGAAAGCGGCGATAGATGACGGCCTGGCGGGCGGCGGCGATGGGGGCCAGGAGCGCGGCGGCGTGCCCGGGGTCGGAGCCCGGGATCGCGGCGCGCCAGAGCCCCAGCCAATGGGACCGGACCGTCTCGCGGGCCGCCTCCGGCACACGGGCCAGGAAGGCCACCTGATCCAGCAAGGGATGGCCGATCCCGCTATCGCCCCAGTCGAGCAAGGTCATGTCGCTGCCATCGCCGCGGAAATTGCCGGGATGGAAATCGCCATGGACGAGGCCCTCGCCGAGACCGCAGGCCGATAGCGCTGCGAAGCGTGCCGGCAGCTCGCGGAGGAAACGCTCCAACCTCACGCGATCACCCGCCGGAAGCTCCTCCGCCGTCCGCGCTATGACATCGGCAATGGCGGGGATGAGCGCGGCTCCGCGCCAGTCCGGAAGCCCCAGCTCGCCGAGCTCCGCGGCACGCCCCATCCAACGCCGCTGCAGCCCGACCAGGATACTCACCATCTCCAGATATTGCGGGAGGTCGGCCTCGTAGAGATCCGCGCCGGGGATCTCCGCCAGCAGCATCCGGCCGCCGTCATGACCCAGCAGCCGCGGCACGCGCTCACCGGCGAGGCGATCCAGCAGCGCTCCCTCATGGGCGAAGAAGGGCGGCACCACCTTCAGCCACAGGGTCTGACCCTGGACGGGAAGGCGCCAGAGGCTGGAGAGATTCCAGGTCCGGATCTGGTCCGCAGGCGCGGTCTGTTCCAGAGCGAGTCCCGAAAGAACGGACGCCGCCCAGGCGAGATCGGCCGCGGGGCCACCGGGCTTGGCATAAGCCTGACGCAAGGGCTGCTCGTCGAGCGCACCTGGCCAGGGCAGAAGCCCGACCGGATCGGCGGTCTCGGCGAGATAGGTCACGCGCCCGCCGGGCGGCCGGTCAAGCTCGGCCCCCACCAGGCGCAGCACCGTGATCCCGATGCCGTCGCGCGCGCGAATGGCGCGGACGACCGGCTCGACATCCTGCCACCAGGGCGTGTCGACCGGGACCGGCGGCAGCCGCCCGAGAGGGGCGCCCGCCGGCGTGACAAGGACGAGCTCCGCGCTTCGTGCCGGCGTCACCGCGCCACGCCGTCAGCTCTTCTTCGGCGGCAAGGCGATGATGCGCCCGACCTGGCTCGGCCGGGGCATGTCCGCCTGCCGGCGCGCGATCGCCTCGATCTTCGCCGTGACCTCCGGGAGAAAGGGCGCGGTGCGCTGGGTCTTCATGTCGTAGTTGGATTGCATCTGCTCCGTCGTCGCGACGGGCTCGGTGGAATCGCCGGCATACATGCTGTGGAACAAATGAAGGCGCTTCTGGTCATAGCCCAGGATCTGGCAGCCGACACTGACCTCGGTGCCGACCTTGACCTCCCTCAGGTAGTTTGCATGTACCTCCAGGGTGAAGAGGGTGTGGCCCGTCGCCTCCCGCTCCGCCGGCCCGAGGCCGATATGATCCATCAGCCCCGTCGTCGCATCGCTAAAGATGACGAGGTAATAGCCGTCCGCCAGATGCTGGTTGTAGTCGGTGTAGCCGGGACGGATGATTTCGCGATGAACGATGAGCGGCGCGGCGGTCATGGGCATTCCCCTCAATTCGGCGGCGCGGAGCATAGGTCGGGGGATTGCCTGTCAGCAAGACACGCGCGAAGATCAGCCTGCATCCAGCAGTGCGGGAAAGATGCGATTTCG
>DATFRE010000637.1:0-6210 GCA_035263545.1 Dongiaceae bacterium | reverse complement strand
ATCGTCGGCAAGATCCGCACGGCGCTGAGCCCGCGGGTCAATCACTTCTGGCAGACCCCGCTCTATGTCAGCGCGCGGGCCTCACCACCTCGCTCATTCCTTGCGAGGCGGGCAGTTTCGAGATCCTGTTCGATTTCATCGAGCATAGCCTGCTGGTTCAGAAGAGCGATGGAACGACCCGGCAGCTGATGCTGGCACCCCGATCCGTTGCCGATTTCTACGCGGAGATCATGGCCCTGCTGCGCAGCATGGGCATCGAGGTCAAGATCTGGCCGGTGCCGGTCGAGCTCGACGATCCGATACCCTTCGAGCAGGACCGCATCCATGCCGCCTATGACCCCGACTACGCCAACCGGTTCTGGCGGATCCTCCTGTCGGTGGATGCGATCTTCAAGGAGTTCCGCGGCGAATTCATCGGAAAATGCAGCCCGGTGCATTTCTTCTGGGGCAGTTTCGATTTGGCGGTGACGCGGTTTTCCGGCCGCCGCGCGCCCCTCGGTCCCAACGCCGATCTGATCACGCGGGAGGCCTATTCCCATGAGGTGAGCAGCGTCGGCTGGTGGCCGGGGGACGGCTCGACCGGATACCCGGCCTTCTTCGCCTATGCCGCGCCGGAACCGTCTGGCTATTCGAGCTGGGCTGTCAGGCCGAAGCCAGCCTTCTATGACCAGGGCGCGTCGCAATTCCGGCTGAGATATGACGATCTCCGGCAATCCCCTTCGCCGCGGCAGGATCTGCTCGAGTTCTGCCGCAGCACCTATGAGGGGGCGGCGGTGCTTGGCAAATGGGATCGCGCGGAGCTGGAACGCAAGGCGTGAGCCCGTTGCTGTCGCCTTTCTGAGAGCCCTCTATACACCCTTGTCTTTGCGCCAGCGCAAAGACAAGTCGCCCGCCCGGTGCTCCGCTTCGCTGCTCACCCAACCGTGGGAGACGCCGCGATGGGACTCGGTGATCGTAGCCTTCCCCTGGTCTATTCCTGTTCGGGCTGCTCGAGCGCGGCGCAGATGGCGAACTACGTCGCTCTCTGCCTCGACCGCGGCCGGCAGGCGGAAATGTCCTGCATCGCCGGGGTCGGCGGCGATGTGCCGTCGCTCGTGCGAACCGCCCGCTCCGGCCGGCCCGTTGTCGCGATCGATGGCTGTCCGCTCCATTGCGTCCGCCATTGCCTGGCGCGGCACGATGTGACGCCGGCCATTCACCTCACTTTGACCGAGATGGGCGTCAAGAAACGCTTCCACACCCAATTCAGCGAGGACGAGGCGGCTGCGGCATATCAGCGCGTCGTCGCGATGCTGGACGGCATCCGCGCCAAGGATTCGGCCGCCGAGAGCCGGAAGCGGGAATGACGTCGTGAGCGCCTGTTCATTGAAACCGGCGGCAGGTTGATCTACCGCAAGGCACAGGGCCGCGATCATACCGATATAGAGCGCAACCGAGAGACGCGGGATCGCCGCGTCCTCCCCAATATCGAACTCACCCAAGGAGCCTTGTTATGCGTCCTGCCAAATTGTTGTTGCCGATCGCTGCGGCCGGCCTGATCTGGGCCGGCGCGGCCAGTGCCGCCGAGTACGAGATGGATACGCTGAACATGGGGTCGCATGGCATGTTCCAGCTCGAGCCGTCCTTCCTCAAGCTCCAGCCGGGCGACACCGTGCATTTCGTGGCCAAGAACAAGGGCCACAATGTCGAATCGATCGCCGGCATGATTCCCGATGGCGCCCAGCCCATCAAAGGCGAGATGAACAAGGATCTGACGGTGACCTTCGACAAGCCCGGCGTCTATGGCATCAAATGCACGCCCCATTACGGCATGGGCATGGTTGCGCTCATCGTCGTCGGCGATCCGTCATCGAATCTCAAGGCTGCCGAGGCCGTGAGTCAGCCCGGCAAGGCGAAGCACGCCTTCGAGGAGCTGTTCAAGAAGGTCGACGGCGAGTAAGGGCCGCCGGCCCGCGCAGGTGGGTGCGGCCTCGCTCGAGACTGCACCCGCCCCTCGCACCTCCCGGTCAGATCGATGGCAATCGCATCTGGATTGCCGCATTCATTCCCTTATCGTCATCTGGGCCCGCTGGCCGCCACTCGGAGACGGACAGGTTTGCCGAACTCGGTAACCAGCGTATAATTTTTTCGCTTCCTCAGCTGTAATCCAGACGCAACCCTTGAAGGTGGAGGCAGTCATGCGCTCATGGCTAGTCGTAGGAGCACTCCTTGGTGGCGTAATGATTGTTACGCCACATCATGCTCAGGCAGCGGGCTTGACCTTCCCCGCGCTTCCTTCCGTGACCCACTATCTTTCTGTGGACGACAAGGTGGTTACCGTTACAGGCGAAGAAGTGTCCGGACAGCACGTCATCCTCATGCATGCAGAGCCCGAGAGGAGCAGCCCGGTCCTGGCCCGGCTCAATGTCGGTACCAAGCTTACGACCGACGGCGCGGTCCGCGGCGAGTGGACCCGCGTGTTCAAGGGCAACACGATGGGATGGGTGGTCACCAAGTTCGTGCAGTAACCTGTAGAGCCTGCGCGCTCAGGGTCGCTGAAGCCCTGGCCGATCCCCGATGTTCGGTCAGGCTTCGGCGCAGCGAACTCGGCCCCGCTCAAACCGGCGGCGAATGAAGCTGCGCGGCGATGGATCCGAGATTGGACATCGTGCGCGCCGCAGCGGCCTGGGCCTCGGCCAGGACCTGCTCGTCGCGGGTCCGGTCGGCGAGGTCGAGATAGGCATCGTGCAGCTTCTCCGCCTCGGCAAGCGCAGCCCTGAGCAGCGCCGGGGCCGCGGCCTCCTCCGGCAGTAGGTCGTCTCTTCCGATGAGCGTGCCATCGCCGCTTTCATGCGCTGCCTGCCGGCCCTCCGATTGCGCAACCCGGGCAACCACCTCGGCCGCCTTCCGCTGCGCCAGGGCTTCGAGCCGCCCGGCGATCCAGCGATGCCGCGCGGCGGCGGCCGCCTCCAGGCGCCGGCTCTGGCGATGGAAGTCTTCCAGGGACGCCGCCGCGATCACGGCGGCGACGTCGAGAAGCGGTGTCCGGCGCTCGCGCCGATAAGCCCGGCGCCGTTCCCGGCGCAGGAGTGCCGCATGCTCGAGCTCCTCGGCCGCCAGGCGCTCGGCCGTGCTGCGGACCGCCTCGTCATCGCTATGCGCCGCGATATAGGCATAGAAGGCGAATCCGCGCTCCTCGTTATGGACGGCGATGCTCAAGGCCCGGTAGGGGGTCAGGCGCGCGCTCGCCGAGGCTTCGTTCCAGGCGCGGGCGATCTCGGGCGGCAGCTCCCAAGGCCGTGAGGCGGCACGCGGCAGCGCGCCGGTGAGGTCGCTGGACCAGCGCGTGATCTCCGAGACGTGATCGCGCTCCTCCTCGATGAGAGCGAGGAACGTGGCGGCAAGGGCCGGCTCGTCGATCTTCTCCATATCGGCGGCAAGCCGCGTATAGCGCTCGACCGCCTCCTCCTCCATCGCCAAGGCGAGGCCCATCAGCTCCGGCAGGTTGCGCGACCGCGCCGTTGGCTCTTCATCAAGCCGCTTCATCGACAAGCGCTCCGTCATAAGAACTGGAGGATAGCGACAATTTGCGCAGCTTTGATTGAGCTAGATCAACGTCGGGCCACCGGCGGAGGCCCATATATCCGGCGAACAAATTGCTGCCCGCAAGCCTCGAAGAACACCGATGATCATGGCTCTCGAACGCGACCGTCTACTGGCCTGGGCTCTCGCCCTGCTGTCGGTCCTGCTGTTCCTGGCAGCTGCGACATCCTGTCCCAGCGAGGCGCGGGCCGCCAGCCGGCTCGCCGAGTTCCTCGGCAAGGTCCAGGCCGCGGAGCTCGACCCCGCCGCCGACCGGTTCGGCGAGGTCGAGGGCGATCCTCCCGCCGCCAAGCTGCTCAAGGGCGACCGCCTCGTCGGCTATGCCTTTCTCAACGCCGATATCGTCGATTCGACGGGCTATTCCGGCAAGCCGATCAACATCGTCGTCGGCATCGATCTCGAGGGCCGTATCACCGGGGCCAAGCTCGACGAGCATCACGAGCCGATCGTCCTGGTCGGCATTCCCCAGGCGAAGATCGTGCACTACATCGACGGCTTCATCGGCCGGCGGGTGCTCGATGCCGGTGCGGCCGAGCAGACGCCGGTCGACATCGTCAGCGGCGCCACCGTCTCCATGATGGTCATCGCCGACAGCATGATGCAGTCGGCGGTCCGCATCGCCCGCTCCCGCGGGCTCGGCGGGGCCGGAGCGCAGGTCGCGACGGCCTCTCCGGCGCCGCGCCAGATCGATCTCAGCCAAGGCAGCATCGAAAGCTGGAAGGATCTGCTGGGCGATGGCGCCGTGCGCCGCCTGGCGATCTCCAACAAGGAGATCGACGATCTCTTCCGCCGGTCCGGCAATGCCGCGGCCATCGCGCATCCGCAGGCTGGCGATCCGAACGCGGACTACATCGATCTCTACGTCGCCCTGGTCAGCATTCCCGCGGTCGGCCGCAGCCTGCTGGGCGAGGCCGAATATGCCCGGCTGGCGAGTGAGTTGAAGCCCGGCCAGCGGGCGGTCCTGATCGCCGGCGACGGACCCTATTCCTTCCGCGGCTCCGGCTATGTCCGCGGCGGCATCTTCGACCGTATCGAGGTCAACCAGAGCGAGAACAGCATCCGCTTCCGCGACCGCCACTACCGGCGCATCGGGGATATCGCGGCGGCAGGCGCGCCGGACTTTCCGGAGATCGGCCTGTTCCTGCTGCCCGAGGGCAGCCATTTCGATCCCGTCCAGCCCTGGCGTCTCCAGCTCCTCGTCCAGCGGGCCACGGGGGCGCTCGAGAAGGCCTTCGTCACCGTCGCGCTCGGCTATACGGTGCCGGAGAAGTTCCTGACCGCCGCCGCCCCGGCGCCCGTCGCGGCCAAAGCCCCGCCATCGGCCGCCCCGGGCGCTGCCGTCGCGACGGAGGCCCCGCTCTGGCAGCGCCTCTGGCATGCCAAGGCGCTCGACATCGCGATTGCGCTCAGCGCCATCGGCGTGCTGACGGCGATCTTCTTCCTGCAGGATGTGCTGGTGAAGCGGCCGCTTCTCTATGAGCGCCTGCGCCTCGGCTACCTCGCCTTCACGCTTCTCTGGCTCGGCTGGTACGAGCACGCCCAGCTCTCGGTGGTGAACGTCCTCACCTTCTTCAATTCGCTGCGCGGCGATTTCCGCTGGGAATATTTCCTGCGCGATCCGCTGGTCTTCATTCTCTGGTGCTCGGTCGCCGCCGCACTGCTCTTCTGGGGCCGGGGGGCCTATTGCGGCTGGCTCTGCCCCTTCGGCGCGCTCCAGGAATGGCTGAACAAGCTGGCGCGGCTCGCCCGCATCCCCCAGCTCCGGCTGCCCTTCTGGCTGAACCAGCGGCTCTGGCCCTTCAAATACATCATCTTCCTGGCCCTCTTCGGGCTCTCCTTCAGCTCGCTCGGCCTGGCCGAGGAGCTGGCGGAGGTCGAGCCCTTCAAGACGGCGATCATCCTCCACTTCATGCGCGAATGGTGGTTCGTCCTGTTCGCCCTTGGCATGCTAGCGCCCGGGCTCTTCATCGAGCGCTTCTACTGCCGCTATCTCTGCCCGCTCGGGGGCGCGCTCGCCGTACCGGCCCGGGTCCGGATGTTCGACTGGCTGAAGCGCTACAAGGAGTGCGGCTCGCCCTGCCAGCGCTGCGGCAACGAGTGCCCCGTCCAGGCGATCCATCCCGAGGGGATGATCAATCCCAACGAATGCATCCAGTGCCTCAACTGCCAGGTGCTGTACCGCCACGACCGGAAATGCCCGGTGATGATCCAGAAGCGGATCAAGCGCGAGAAATGGCTGGCGCTGCAGTCCCCATCGATGCTGCCGCCCGAGCTTCGCAAGGAAAAGAAAGTCGAGATTGCCGAGAGCGGCCGCTGAGCCGTGACGGCGGAGTGCGTGGCCAGCCGGCCACCTATCAGAAGGAGTGAACCATGAGTGACAAGAAGGAAGAGGGTGGGCCGAGCGTCAGCCGCAGAAGCCTCCTCAACAACACGGCCAAGGCTGCGGCCCTGGCCGGCGTCGCCGGCGTGGCCGGCGGCGGCATCGCCGAGCTCGGCTCGTTCGCCCGGCCGGCGCGCGCCGATACGAAGCAGACCGGCGAGGTTCGCCCCGGCGATCTCGACGAGTATTACGGCTTCAGCAGCAGCGGCCAGACCGGCGAGGTCAGGATCGTCGCCATCCCCTCGATG
>DATFRE010000636.1:0-4608 GCA_035263545.1 Dongiaceae bacterium | reverse complement strand
GGGGTGATCCTTCTGGTCATCGCCCGGGTGATGGGCGAGGCCGCGCGCCTTGCCGAGGAGAATGCCGGATTTGTCTGACCGGCCGCGCCTGCCTCTCTTGCCAATGCGCCGATGCCGATCCGCGTGACTCTCGACCGGGTGCTGAGCGAGCGCGGCATGCGTGCCCGCGAGCTCGCCCGGCGCATCGGCATCACCGAGGCCAATCTCTCGCTTCTGCGCAATGGCAAGGTCCGGGGCGTGCGCTTCCAGACGCTGGCCGCGCTCTGCGCGCTTCTCGGATGCCAGCCCGGCGATCTCCTGGCCTATGACGCCGACCCCGCCGATGTTTCCAGCGAAGACGAGGACGGGAACGAGTCCAGCTAGACGAGGCCGAGATCCGCTGGTCCGGCGCTGAGGAAGCGGCGGGGCGCGAGGCCGGCCAGCGCCCAGAAGGCGCCCTCGTCGAAGGCGAGATCCTGCTCCATGCGCTGGGCCACCGCGCCGATTCCGCCAGGCAGACGGGCGAGGAGCGGCAGGCGGATAAAGCGCGGCCTTTGCCCTAGCGCCTCGAAGATGCGCTCGATCATCCCTCGATAGCTCAGCGTCTCGCCGCCGCCGAGATTGAAGCTCCGGCCTTCGGCCGCCAGCAGATCGAGGGCGGCCAGCGCCGCGGCGGCCAGGTCGTCGGCATGGACCGGCTGACGCAGCCCCCGCCCCGCCCCGCCGAGGGGAAAGCAATGCCAGCGGCGGATGAAGCGCGCGGCCGCGGTGACATTGCGGTCGAGGCCGAGGCCATAGATCAAAGCGGGGCGCAGCAGGGTCCAGGGAATGCCGGAAGCCGCCACCGCCGTCTCCGCCGCGGCCAGGAGCCGCGCAACCTCGCGCTCGCGAGCGCTGGGCGAGGCGGCCTTGGCCAGCATGGAGGTGGAGGAGAAGCAGACGAGCCGCTCGACCCCTGCCTGACGCAGCACGGGTAGCTGCGGCGGCAGCAGCCAGGCGCCGGTCGCATGGATGGCGGCGGCGGGCTTCAGGTTCCCGAGGTCGAGGGGCCGGGTGAGATCGCCGGCGAGCCATTGCGCGGACGGGGCCAGCGCCGGGCCGGGACGCCGGCAGACGGCGATGGCAGGCCTCCCGGCCGCGGCGAGGCGGCGAAGCAGACAGCGCCCGATCTGGCCGGTGGCCCCCAGAACGAGGACCGGGCCGGCCCTCATCGAAGGCTCACGCCGCGGCCCAGCGCCGATAATCCTCCGTCAGCCCCGTGACCGCCACATCCAGCAGGCGCTTGCCCGCCTCCACCGAGGCCAGGCCGGGATTGGAGCCGATGCGGCCATCGGGAAAGCGCCGGCGATAATCGGCGGCATCGCTGAACTCGCCGCTCGGGGCCACCTCGGGCTCCATCCGCATGGGCCGCGCCGCCTCGGGATGGAGATGCCAGGTCATCGAGACCTCGGAGGGTGTGGCATGGCCCCCCTCGGCCGAGCCGTAGAGCTCGCGCGAGAGGGAGACGATGCCATCAGCCTGCCACCAGTTGCGCAGCCGGCACTGCAACGCCGCCTGGTTCCCGGCGCCGTCGAGGCTCGCCGCCGCATAGATCTCGGAGAAGGCGGCCTGGACCGTGGCGATGTTCCCGCCATGGCCGTTGATGAAATAGAAGCGCCGGAAACCGTGGCGCGAGAGCGAGAAGACCCAATCCTTGATCACCGCGATGAGGGTCGAGGGCAGCATCGTCATGGAGCCCGGAAAGGCCATGTGATGCTGGGCCATGCCGACGGGGATCGTGGGCGCGACCAAGGCGTCGGCCTTCTCGCCCACGCCCTTGGCGACGGCCTCGGCGCAGAGCGCATCGGTGCCGATAAGCCCGTTGGGACCGTGCTGTTCGGTGGAGCCGATGGGAACGATGATGGATTGGCTCTGGGTCAGATAACGCTCGACGTCAGGCCAGGTGAGAAGCTGGAGCAGCATGGGCACCTCTGGTCGGTGTCACGGATTCCGGCGCGCGACCGGCGCGGCGGCTGTCCAGCTTAGAAGCCAAATCGGGTTGCGTCGATTGTGTTCCGGGCTGCCAGCAGGCCCCCGGTGGGGCTTTCATCTCCGCCCTGCCCCGAATGGGCCGGGCGGAGGCTTGCACTGAAGCGTCGAGAGGGACGTCAGTGTCGGGCGAGTTGGGCGATTTCGTCCTTGATTCGGAGTTTTTGGCGCTTTAGTTCGTGGATCTTGACTTCATCTGGTCTCGGGCGGGCCTCTTCCTGTTCGATCAACTGCTCCAGATCCAGATGCTTCGCCTTGAGGGAATCCAAATGCTCCGTCACGGACATCATCCATCCTCCGTCGTCACTGGATTGCGACCCTGAAATGCTACCGCCACGGGACCGTACTTGTAAATGAAACCATCCGGTTCTTCCGAGTCGCAGAAGAGGCCGCGGCTGATCGTAGGGATCAGCGGGGCGTCAGGCGCCATATATGGGGTGCGCCTGCTCGAGACCCTGCGCGAGCTCGCCGTCGAGAGCCATCTGATTCTCTCGCGGGCGGCGGAGATGACCATCGCCTATGAGACGGAACTGAAGCCCGCGGCGGTGAAGGCCCTGGCGGATGTCGTCCATCCCGTCACCGATCTCGCCGCCCCCGTCTCCAGCGGCAGCTTTCATACCCTCGGCATGATCATCGCGCCCTGCTCGGTGCGCAGCATGGCGGAGATTGCAACCGGGGTGACCTCGAGCCTTCTCACCCGCGCCGCCGATGTGACCCTGAAGGAGCGCCGGCGCCTGGTGCTGATGTTGCGCGAGACGCCGCTCCATAGCGGGCATCTGCGCAACATGCTGGCGCTCTCCGATATGGGCGCCGTCATCGCCCCGCCGGTGCCCGCCTTCTATGCGCGGCCCCAGAGCATCGAGGCGATGGTCGATCACAGCATCGGGCGCGTGCTCGATCTCTTCGGCCTCGACAGCGGCAAGGTGAAGCGCTGGGGCGAGGCCGAGGGCGCCGAGGTCGTGCCGCTCAAGTGATCCTGAGCCTGGAGCGCTTCCGCCGACGCGGAATCGCTTGAGGGTTTGCTGTTGTTACGCTCGAGCGCCGCGCGGGTTCGAGAGCATGATCCACCGAGCATAGATCATGCTCTAGGCCGAAGCTTCGACCAGAACCTGAAGCTCCGGTACCTTGGCCGGATCGCGGCGCATCAGCGTCAGATAGAGATCGAGATTGGCCTCCACCGCCGGCCGCCAGCCCGGTGGCGGCATGGGCAGGGCCTCCAGCGCGGATTGCGCGATGCGCTCGCTCTCGAGCTCGAGATCGTTGACCTTGTGCCTCAGCGCCTGGCATTCGCGCGCCGTGATGGGCGCCACCCCGGCCTTGAGCCGCCGGCGCACGGCGCGCAGCGGCTTCACCACCTCGCTTTGCCACGCCTCCACCGTCGCGATCGCCTGGCGCAGGCCCGCCTCGTCGAGCTTGCGCAAGGCGCGGCCGTGCCAGCAGCAAAAAAGCAGGAGATTGACGTCGAGCCCGAGCCCGTCCTGGAGCGCGATGCAGGCCTCGGCGACGCCGGGCTTGCCATAGAGCTGCAGGGAGAAGCTCCAGAAATTCATCGCGCCGGCAGACCATCGAGAAGGGAAGCGGCGACTCGCGGGAGGCTGGGCATGGCGCCGCAGTCTCCGCATTTGCGCAACCGGAGGCAAGCAACCAGGGCGCGAGGGGCTGGACGAAAGGCCGCGGCCGGGCCATGTCTAGGGGCCGGAAAGGACCCGCCATGTTCATTCTTGCCCGCGACCGCGCCCTGATCGCCCTCGCCGGGGCGGACCGCACCAGCTTCCTGCAGGGCATCGTCTCCAACGACGTGACCAAGGTGACGGCCGAGCGCGCCCTCTACGCCGCCTTCCTGACGCCCCAGGGCAAATATCTGCACGACATCTTCATCGCGGCTCTGGGCGACCGGCTCCTGATCGATTGCGAGGCCGGCCGCAGGGCCGACCTCCTGCGCCGGCTCGGCATGTACAAGCTGCGGGCCAAGGTCACGCTGGCAGAGGAGAACGGCCTCGCCATCGGCCTTCATTTCGGGCCCGAGGTTCCGGCCCGCCTCGACCTGCCCACCGAGGCCGGGCGCGCCCGGGCGGAGGGAGAGGGCACCCTCTTCGTCGATCCACGCCTCCCCGCACTGGGCGTGCGCGCGATCCTGCCGCCGGCGGCGATGCCCGCCGAGACCGGGAGCGCCGCCGATTACGACCGCCTGCGCCTTTCCCTCGGCGTGCCGGATGGCAGCCGCGATCTGCCGGTGGAAAAGGCGATCCTGCTGGAGAACGGGTTCGATGAGCTCCACGCCATCGATTGGGACAAGGGCTGCTATTTGGGCCAGGAGCTGACGGCGCGCACCCGCTATCGCGGGCTGGTGCGCAAGCGCCTGCTGCCGGTCGCAATTGAGGGCGCGGCACCGGCGCCGGGCACGGCCCTGCTCCAGAACGACAAGGAGATGGGCGAGATGCGCAGTGCCGCCGGAGATCTCGGGCTCGCACTCATCCGCCTCGAGGCCCTGGACCAGGGGCCGCTCAGCGCCGGTGCCGCGCGCCTCACGCCCCGCAAGCCCGAGTGGGTGAGAATTCAGGAATAGAGTCCGGACAACAGAGGAGACTTGCAGATGGGACG
>DATFRE010000635.1:0-6821 GCA_035263545.1 Dongiaceae bacterium | reverse complement strand
ACAGCGGTGCTGTCCATGGCCTCCGGAGCCGTCAGCCAGCACGAAGACCATGGGGTGCTCCCTCTCCAGCCAATGATGGAGAAGGAGCTCATGGCCCGGATGTGCGACCAGCAGCGCAGAACGCGTGCCCTGATTCGATGGTTCCCCCATGGGCCCGCTGCACTCTCCCCACCCGCGCCGCACCCGACACCCCGGCTCAGCCATATTGCTGCATCCCCTTGGCCTTGACAACGCACGGTTGCGCCCGGCCTGCGCCGGCACGTAAATGTTGTCCGTGCCTGGGCTTATCCGGTTGGTGCCGCCAGATCAATTCGATATTCTTTGTCGCGATATCGAAGGATCGAGGGGGGTGAGCGATGAGCACACATGAGGACGGCGCGCCGGCGGAGCGAGCCGCGCTTGCCAGCCGGCGTCTCGTCATCACCGCGGGGGCGTGCGCGGCCGTTCTCCCGGTGGCCATCCCTCTCGTGGCTGCGGCCGCAACGGCCGAGGACGACAAGTTCATGCGGATGGCCATCGAGGAGGCGCGGCAGGGGGATTTTCCTTTCGGAGCCGTGATTGTCCGCAATGGCGAGGTGATCGCCCGCGGGCGCAATCTGGGGATAAAGAATGACGATCCGACGGCCCATGGCGAGATGGTCGCCATCCGCCGATGCCTCGCCGATCACGGCAGCGCGGCGCTGGTGGGGAGCACGCTCTATACCTCCGGCGAATCCTGCGCTATGTGCATGGGCGCGATCCTCTGGTGCAAGTTCGGCCGGCTGGTCTTCGGCGCTTCGGTCGATCAGCTCGCGACCAAGATCAATCAGATCATGATCTCGGACGCCTATATCGCATCGAAGACGCCCTTCGCTCCCATCTCGATCACCGGTGGCCTGCTGGCGGCAGAGGCGATGCAGCTTTTCTCGAAATAGGCCAGACAGGACATGCCCCACTCGGGACAGAGGGCCCCGCGCTGGGCCGCCGGCGGTATTTTGCTCCTGATGATCGCGCCCTTTCTGGCAGGTTGCCTCGAAAGCGATACGCAGTATCAACGCCCCCGAAGCATGGATACGCCCAGCATCTATGCGAATTCTCCCACGCCCGTCGGGCGGCTGAAGGACAATTGAGCGCGCGGCCAGGGGCGGTGACGCCCCGGCCGCCAACCTGGTAGGGACCTGCGCGTTGGCGACCGCAAAAGTCGCAAATGCTGACGCCCATTTGCGGCAAGAAGGCGCTATGCAATGATAAGCGCCACGCAGACTGGAGGCGACCGTGCTGAATCCGACAACCCTTCTGGCGGATGCGCTGGGACGGAACCTCGCCGAGACCTACACCCGCACCTTCGGCAGCCGGGAGCCGCAATACGCCGCGGTGCTCAGCGAGGCGGCAAGATCAGTGATCGAGCTCATCGCCAACAGCGACGCCCTCTATCACGACTGCCAGCACACGGCCCTGGTCGCGCTCTGCCTCCAGGACATTCTGCGCGGCCGGCGGATCACACGCATCGTCTCGCCCGAGGATTGGCTGCACTGCATGCTGGCGGCGTTGAACCACGACATCGGATATGTGCGTGGAGTCTGTCCGGGTGATACGGCCGACCGCTTCGTCATCGATGCCGCTGGCAATACCGTCACGCCGCCGCGCGGCGCCTCCGATGCCTTCCTCACCCCCTACCATGTGGAGCGATCGAAGATCCTGGTGCGCGATCGCTTCGGCCCGGTCGTCGCGATCGATGAGGAACGGATCGCCCGCGCGATCGAGCTGACGCGTTTCCCGGTGCCGGAAGATGAGGATTGCGCCGAGACGGACACCGAGGCGGGCCTGGTCCGGGCTGCCGATCTCATTGGCCAGCTGGCAGATCCGCTCTATCTCAGGAAGCTGAACGCGCTCTATGGCGAGTTCGTCGAGAACGGCGTGACCGCGCGCCTTGGCTACAGCAGCCCCGCCGACCTCCTCGAGCAGTATCCGCAGTTCTTCTGGAGCAAGGTCGAGCGGCACATCAGCGATGCACTCCGCTACCTTGAAATGACGATGGAGGGCAAGCAGTGGACGTCGACCCTCTATGCCCATGTCTTCGCCATCGAGCACAACCGCCGGCGCATGGGGCCGCAGGGCGGGGTCTTCCGGCCGTCCCACAAACCTTCCTGAAGGCGGCTGATGCATCGAGGGCTCGATTGGCGCAATCGCGCATAATCTTGCACAGCCACTCATAAGACCGGCCCGATGAGCACCGCTAAAATTGGCTACTCGCGGCGCAACGGATATTCGGACCGATCTGGAGAGTGATCGTGGGCTCCGTGCATTGTCCGTCGGGCCGCTGCTACCCGGCGAGCGCCGAGTGCATCCTAGGTGCTCGGCGCCTCCAGTCTCATATCAGGGCACTCCCCCCAGCCGTTGATCCCTTCTCCGGATGGACATGCCCTGGCCCCACTCCCTGATCAGGGGAGTGGGGGTTTCTTTGCATGCGGGATGGGAAATCAGCGCCGCGCCGCGTCTTCGCGGGCGGCCCGAGAAGGGTGGTCAAGGTCAAAGGCGATGAACAGACCTTCCGGCCCCGCCTCCTGGCCCGATGAACTGAGGGCGAGGAGGCGGAGTCCGGCTTCGGTATCTCCTGCTAGAAGTTGATGGCCGTGCCGACGTCGAGTTCGACCGAGTGCACCTTGCTGGAGTCGACGCCAACGGCCGTGGGAACCGGCGCTGAGAGACCGAAGGCGCTGAGATCGCCGTAGTTCGCGGTGGTGTAGGCGACCTGGGCTTCGAGCGAGATCCCGGGCCCCAGCGCATAGGCACCGTTGAGTGAGATGCCCCACATATTCTCGCGGTCCGCGCTGATGCCCGGCGCCGAAGTGACCCCGAGAATCTTGGCCGCGTCCTGTGCGTAGCTTCCGTAGAGACCCTGCAGACCGAAGGACCAGGCATCGATCGTGTAGCTGGCGCCGCTGGTCACCACCCAGCCATCGTCGCCGGAGGATGCCGTGGTCGCCGCATAGCCGGCATGGGCATAGTCCTTGTAATAGGCGCCCGATGCGCCGACCGCGAAGTGGCCGAAGCCCACCTGGAAGCCGGCCTGGTACCAGGCCGGCTTGTTGCCGATGCTGCCGCCGGCCGGGGTGTACTGGGTGAAGGCCCACTCACCGCCGCCGCCGACGGTCAGATTCCAGCCGCCGAAGTCGTGGGAGTAGTCGACGCCCACCGACAGGATGTTGTTGCCCGCATTGCCCGGCCCGGGCGCCGTGACATCGGTGCCGTAGGAAAGACCGTTGCCGGCCCGCCGCTGGCCACCGGTCGGCGTGAAGGAGACGCCGAAGGTGAGCCCGCCGAAGGATGGCGAGAAGTACATGATCTTGTTACCCTTGCTCTCGATGCCGTAGCAGGTGCCGATCGAGCCCATCGGCGCCACGCCGAAGGTCGAGAAGTAGCCGGCCGGCGAGTTGCTGACATTGGCAACGCCGGTGTTCTGGTTGCGCGACTGGGCGAAGCCGACATTGCTGTACGACTCGTTCGGGCTGTTGACGCCGAAGTTGGAGGTCACATTGCCGGGGTCGCCGACGCAGTCGGTGAGCAGGGCCGAGTTCGCTTCGCCGACGCGGACCAGGCCGAACTTGCCGCTGAAATCGGCATAGGCGCGGTTAACCTGGGTGGTGCTTCCGGACTTGGCGACGTTCTCGCCGTTGAGGCCGACCAGCACGCCGACGGTGATGCCGTTGTCGAGAGTCGTCTCGCCGGTGAAGTTGACTCGGATTTCCTGGCGCATCGACACGTTCTGGCGGTCGAAATTGCCGAAGCCCGAGGTCGTAACGCCGGCGCCCTGGGCGAGCGGACCGGTGCCGAAATGCTGGGTGGTTGGACTGTTGCCGAAGCTACCGCCGATCGAATTGCGGTAGAAGCCGGTGATGCCGAGCTTCAAAGCGCTCGCAGCCGAGGCCTCGCCCGCTGCCAGACCAGCAGCGACCAGGGCAGTCGTACCGTACAGGACTCGTCTCATTACAGAGTTCCCCTACTGAGTGTTATGCCGAATGGCTCGATGGTCCGCGCCTGGACGGGGCGGCGTTGCCGCGCCTGTCAGAGCCCGTACCTCGCATCCGACGTAGGAGTTGCAATCTTCGGGGGCGGCGGCGGTGCTGTCCTATGCGTGGCTATCGAAACTTATGAGAAATTTCGCCAACCCGTCGCTGCGACGGGGATATCCAGCCACTGTTGCCCGCTTGCATCAGGCGCCGATTTACCGCTTTGGCCGTAGCGCCGTGGCTGGTTTCACAAATGCGTCATCTTTTTTCTTGATCGCGTCCCGGCCCCTGCTTAGATGGCCCGTCGAAGCAACGGAGGTCGACGTGAGCGAGATCGTATTGAAGCTCTTTGCCGCTTCAGAGCATCTCCAGGGATTGAAGCAATTTATTGAGGCGACTGGTAAACTCCTACCACCTCCGACAAGTGCCCAAGCCAGCACCTATTACGACTCGCAAGATCAGGCCCTCTGCCGGACTGGCCTCAGCCTCTGCCTTCGAGAAGTGGATGGGAAGCACCTGCAGACGGTGCGCTCCGCGAACCTGCCGCCGGGCGATCCCCTCTCCCCAAGCGAATGGGAGGACGAGATCGCCGGCGACCAGCCGGATCTCGCAGCCCCGGCGACCGGACCCCACCTTGGCGCAGTGGCCGCCGCCGACCAGCTTCGGCCACTGTTCACGACGGCGCTGAAGCGGACGGTGCTCGAGGTCGAGAGCGGGTCGAGCGGTCCCATCGCGGCGATGGTCCAGGAGGGCGAGATCCGCGACTCCGCCAGCGATGCCGTGGAGTCCATCAGCGAGATCGAGCTCAAGGGCGGCGATTGCGCTGCCGTCTACGACCTGGCGCTAAGGCTGCTGGATATCGCGCCGCTGCGCATCGAGACCCGCAGCCTGACGGAGCGGGGCTATAGCCTGATCGTCCCGGGAGACCGGGCTTCTCCGATGCATGCGAAGCCCGTCGCCCTCAGCGCCGGGATGACCGCGGAATATGTTCTTCAGACGATCGGCCAAGGATGCATCGGGCACCTCCAGAGCAACGAGCCCGCCGTTCTCGCGGGCCAGGCCGAGGGCATTCACCAGATGCGCGTCGCGGCCCGGCGCCTGCGGGCGGCCCTTTCGGCGCTGAAGCCGATGATTCCACCCGAGCAGTACCAATGGACGCTAGCGGAGCTGAAATGGCTCGCCGGCGCCCTGGCGCCGGCTCGGAACTGGGACGTGTTCGCCGACGATCTGCTGCAGCCGGTCGAGCGCGCCCTGCCGGTGGAAGCGGAGCTGAAACGGCTGGCGGAGGCCGCGGAGCAGCGACGCAGGACGGCCTATGAGCAGGCCCGGGAAGCCATCACCTCCCGCCGCTATGCGGCGACGATGCTGAAGCTTGCCCGCTGGTTCGCTACCCGCGGCTGGCGCGACCAGCCGGCATCGGAGCAGGCGGTTCTCCTCTTCGCCCCCATCGGCGAGGTCGCGCCCGCTCTCATCGAGCGCCGCTGGCGGCGCGCCCGCAAGCGGAGCCGCCAGTTCAGCAAGCTGTCGCACCAGCAGCGGCACAAGCTCAGGATCTCCCTCAAGAAGCTGCGCTATACGATCGAGTTCCTGGAGGATCTCTTCGACGGTCATGCGGTGAAGGCGCTGGAGAAGCATCTGAAGCCGCTGCAGGAGGATCTTGGGCGCTTGAACGACGTGCACACGGCGCATCAACTCGTCGAGGAGGTGTCGCGGCATGTCAATGAAGGCGGCAGCGAGATCAGCCGGGCGGGCGGCATCGTGCTCGGCTGGCATGACCGCGGCCTCAGCGATCAGGAGCCGAAGCTGCGCCGCGATGTGAGCCGCATGCGCCGTGCCAAGCCCTTCTGGCCGCGCTCCGGCTGGGTCTACAAGCTGCAGGTCCAGCGGCCGACGCCGCCCTGAGCATCGCGGGCCGCGAGCGCGCACTTCCTCGGTTCCACGCTTGGCCGGCTTCGGCTAGCATGCGCGCCGCTGTTCGGGGAGGCGTGCCATGAGCTTGTCCGGCATATTCGCGCGCATCGTCGCACTGATCGGGGCCGCCGCAGTAATGTGGCGGCGGCTGCAGGGCACGCCGCAGCTGCAGGCGGTGGGCAGCGCGCCGGTGATCCCGGCGGCAAAGCCCCAGGGTAGCATTCCGACCCTCAAGATGCCGACGGCCCAAGGCTGGGCCCCGGGGCAGACGCCGGTGGCGGCACCGGGGCTCAAGGTCAACGCCTTTGCGGCGGGCCTCAAGCATCCCCGCTGGATCCATCTGTTGCCCAATGGCGATGTGCTCACCGCCGAGGCCCTGTTCCTTCCGGATCCCCCCAGAAGCGTCTTCGACTACGCCATGGTGAGCACGATGAAGCGCGCCGCCGCCGTGGGGGTGAGCCCGAACCGCGTCACGCTGCTGCGCGATCAGGATGGCGATGGCGTCGCCGAAACCCGCGAGCTGTTCCTGGCGGAGCAGAACCAGCCCTTCGGCATGGCGCTGCTGGGCGACACATTCTATCTGGGCAACACCGACGGCCTCGTCGCCTTTCCTTATCAGACGGGCGCGACGCGCATCACCGGGCCGGGAAAGAAGCTGGTCGAGTTCAAGCCCGGCGGGCATTGGACGCGGAGCCTCCTGCCGAGCCCCGACGGGAAGAAGCTCTATGTCGGGGTCGGTTCGCTGAGCAATATCGCCGACCACGGCATGAAAGCCGAGGAGGGCCGGGCGGCCATCCACGAGGTCGATCTCGCCAGTGGCAAGAGCCGCATCTTCGCCAGCGGCCTGCGCAACCCCGTCGGCCTGGCCTGGGAGCCTTCGACCGGTGCGCTCTGGACGGTGGTCAATGAGCGCGACGGCCT
>DATFRE010000634.1:0-5396 GCA_035263545.1 Dongiaceae bacterium | reverse complement strand
GAGCACCATGCCCGCCGTGGTGGCGGTATAGCCGAGGAGGGACTGGGCGAATTGCGGCAGCAGCGCGGTCGAGCCGAGCAGGATGAAGCCGACCAGGAACATCATCACATTGGCCACCGCGAAGTTCGGGTTCTTCAGCAGTTTGAGATCGGTCAGGGGATTTTCCTGCCGGAGTTCCCAGAAGATGAAGCAGAGGATGCCAGCTGCAGAGGCGATGGCGAAGAAGGTGATGCCGCTATCGCCGAACCAGTCCTTCTCCTGGCCGCGGTCGAGGACGTATTGCAGCGAGCCCAGCCCGACGATGAGGAAGGCGAAGCCCCAATAGTCGACCTTGACGCCTTGCTGCTTCAGCCGCTCGCGCTCCTCGATCAGATGAGGCGGATCCTCGATCACGGCATCGATGATGAAATAGAGGACGATGCTAATCGGCACGTTGATCAGGAAGATCCAGTGCCAGCTGTAATTGTCGGTGATCCAGCCGCCCAAGGTAGGGCCGATGGCGGGCGCGAAGACCACGGCGATGCCATAGAAGGCGAAGGCCATGCCGCGCTCGGCGGGGCTGAAGCTGTCGGCGAGGATGGCCTGCGCGGCCGGCTGCAGCCCGCCGCCGACCAAGCCCTGCACGGCGCGGAAGAGGATGAGCAGCGAGAGGCTGGGCGCCAGGCCGCAGAAGAAGGAGGCCGCACCGAAGCCCAGGATGCAGGCGAGATAGAAGCGCTTGCGCCCGAAGACGGCGGAGAGCCATCCGGTGATGGGCAGCACGATGGCGTTGGTGACGAGATAGGAGGTCAGCACCCAGGTCGCCTCGTCCTGGCTCGCCCCCAGGCTGCCGGCAATATGCTGGAGCGAGACATTGGCGATGGAGATGTCCAGCACCTCCATGAAGGCGGCGAGCGCCACGATGGGGGCGATGGCCCAGCGGGTCGCCTGCGGATGCTCGCCAGCGGAGGGCAGCGTCACCCGCGAGGGCTGATAAGGCGCGGGCTTGCGGGTACCGTCGCTCGCGGTAGTCATGGCAGGGCTCCCTGCTACTTGGGAGTCTAGGCGCCCTTGGCATCGGAGCGCATGTTCACCACCGGCACCACGGACATGCCGAGGCCGAGCACATGCCCGCCCGGCTCAAGGGTATCGGGCGCTTCGTCGAAGACGATCTTCACCGGAACGCGCTGGACCACCTTCACGTAGTTGCCGGTCGCATTCTCCGGCGGCAGCAGGCTGAAATGCGAGCCGCTGCCATGCATGATGCTGTCGACATGGCCCTTGAAATCGATTCCCGGATAGGCGTCGACATGGATCGTCACCGGCTGTCCAGGGCGCATATCGGTGAGTTGCGTCTCCTTGAAATTCGCCGTCACCCAGGGCGCGCCGAAGACGAGGGTGGCCAGGATCTGGTTCTTGTCGATCACATCGCCGGCATTGACCTGGCGCCGGGTGATATAGCCGGTCTGGGGTGCCACGATCTTCGTATAGGAGAGATTGATCTCGGCGGTATGCAGCGCCGCACGAGCGGCCTCCACATCAGCCTTGGCCGATTGCAGCTCGGCCTCCTTGACGGCGATCTGCTGCGCCGCCGTATGGGCCTGGTCGAGGGCCGCCTGGGCCTCGCCGATCTTCGCCTGGGCGACGGTGAGGCCCTGGGTGTCGGAAAGCTGCTGCGCCGCGCTCTGCCGCGCCGTGGCCTCGGCCTGGTCCAGGGTCTGATGCGTGGCGAAGTTCTGCTTGATCAGCTCGCGGTAGCGTTTGACATCGGTCGCCGCGCGTTCGGCCTCCGCCGTGGAGGATTGCAGCTGGGCTGCGGCCTGGGCGAGCGCCGCCTTGGCCTGTGCCAGGCCCGCTTCCGCAGAGGCGATGTTCGCCGTGGTGGTGGCGCGGATCAGATCGAGATTGGAGCTGGCCTCGACTTCGGCGGCCAGCGCGCGGTCGAGACTTGCCTTGGCACTGTCGCGTGCCGCCGCGTAGTCCCGGGGGTCGATCTCCAGCAGGAGATCGCCGGCCTTGACCCGCTGGTTGTCGTCGATCAGGAGGCGCAGCACTTTGCCGCCCACCTGGGGGCTGAGGGTGACGGTATTGCCATCGATGAAGGCATCGTCGGTGGAAACCAGGCCGCGGTTGAGCCACCAATAAGTGGCGCCGCCGATGACGGCTGCGCCGATCACGGCGATCGCGATCAGCCTGCGGATGCCGCCGGACTTCTTCGGCTTGGGCGGCGCCTGCGGCTCCGGCGCCGTCAGCCGGATCGGCTTCTCGCCCTTGAGCGCCCGCGTCTCGCCGGCCGGCGATGCGGGCGCCGCTTCGGGTATCGGCTTGGTCAGCGCGTCATTCGGCATGGCTGCGGTCCGGCGAGAGAGGCCACATTGCCCCGAATAGATCAACGGCCCTTGAACTGAACGGTTCAGTTCATCTCTTGCCCAGGATCGGCTCCCGGGGTATGGTGAGTCAACAAGAAAACTGAACCGTCCAGTCTAGTCGGAGAGAAAATGCCGGATACGGCTGCTTCCCTCGAGCCGGTCTCGAGCCAGAAAGCCCTGGAGATCCTCCGGGCAGCCCGAAAGGTCTTCATTGCCAAGGGCTTCGAGGCCACCTCCATGGATGCCGTGGCGCGGACCGCCGGCGTCTCGAAGGCCACGGTCTATGCTCATTTTCGCAGCAAGAGCGATCTCTTCGCCGCCATCGTCGCCCAGGTGGCGGGCCGGCTCACCGGCGAGATCCACAGCGTCATGGAGGCCCGGCTGCCGCTGCGCCAGGCCCTGATGCGCATCGGAACCGAGTTCCTGGAGGTGCTGGTCGACCCCGAGCGAGTACGAATCTTCCGGATGATGGTGGCGGAGACCGACCGTTTCCCGGAGCTGGGCCGGGTCTTCTACCGGGCCGGACCCCTGGTCATGCAAGATTGCCTCGCCTCCTTCCTCGCCGAGGCCGCGGCGGAGGGCAAGCTCGTGATCGAGGATTCGGGGCTGGCGGCGCGCCAGCTTCTCAGCCTGATCAAATCCGATCTCCATCTGCGCTGTCTGTTCGACACCGGCACCCGGCCCTCTTCCGCCGAATGCGAGCGCCAAGCCGCCGCCGCGGTGGAGACCTTCCTCAAGGCCTATGGAGCGCGACCGGGCTGAGCTGCTACGTCATGGCCCGCTTTCGCGGCATGAGGACTGAGAAGAAGTCCTCGCCTAGGAACTCGGCGTCGAAGCCGTCGTGAAGGTCGGAACCGACTTCTGCGAATAGACGAAGCCATAGGCCGGATAGAGGATGCCCCAGGCCTGGGCCTGATAGTTCCAGAAGCGCACCAGGCTCCAGTCGTTGTTGGGCGATACATCCGCCACCGGCATCGAATCATAAATGATCCGCCGGCTGACGGGATCGCTGCCGAAATTGGCATGGGTCACGCGGATCTGGCGCGGTCCCACCACATCCACCACCACCGCGACATGGCCGAGCTTCAGGCGCTGGGTCCGGCTCAGGACCAGCACGGACATGAAGCGCGGCTGGTTCCCGCGGTCATACTTGCCTTCTGCCGCACCCCACCAGGTCCAGGCGTCCCCCATGATGTCGATACCGGAAACCTGCCGGGCATAGGGCACGCATTGGATGAGATCGCCCTGATAGGGATGAATGCCGTCCGCCCCTGGGCTGCCCGGATAGGCTGCGGTGACGGGTGCCACGCCAGTGGTCTTGGCGCAGGCGGCGAGGAGGAGAAGGGACAGCAGCAGACCCGCCTGCCAAAGCCGGCCGGTCCCTCCGCCGCACTCGCCCCGACCCCGCATCCGACCCTCGCTGGTCTCGATCCCCACCCAGGATTCGTGTGATTCCAGCGAGCACTATGGCATGATTCTAGTCTGATAGACGAGCTTTATTGTGTAAGTATCAGATTCGACCCCTGGACCTGATACCCCTTGAGCCGTCGCAGGAAGCTCATGCCCAGCAGCGACATGTCGCTCGGCCTTTCCAGTACCGAGGCGGGCACGCCGTTCATGTGGATCGGGCCGATATCCAGTGTCGTCAAAACGACGGGCGCGCCCATGACTGTGCCGTTGGCCGTCAGGTAGCTGCGGGTATAGGCGAGCGCGGCGGGGTCGAAGCCAAGCCGGCGCGCATCGGCCGGTGTCAGCATGACGTCGCTCGCCCCGGTATCGAGGATGAAGCGCACCGGGACCCCGCCGACCGTTCCCTCGATATGGAACTGGCCGTCATCCGCCATGGTGAAGAGCATGGTGCCGCCGCCTGCGTTGTCCTGCCCAGGAACGGCCTGACCTCGCGCCGGATCGATCTCGCCCAGTATGCGGTTGGAGATCTGCCGAATCTCTGTCCTGTAGCTGTAGCCCCCGATCAGCACCAGCCCGACGGCCAGCCAGATGACGATCTGTCCGAAGACCTTGCTCCAGCCCCAGGTCGGCCGCGATGAGACGCGGGCCAGCAGACCAGCGAGCAGCAGCACGAGGAAGCCGCCCATATAGACGACGCCCACATCCGGTCCGCGCGACAGGTCGCGGCCGAACCACCAATAGAGCAGCAGAACGAAAGCGGAGACGATGAGCCCGGCGAGGAGGAATCGGCTCCCGCCTCCGCGGCCCCACATGCTTCAGGCCGGCGGCGAGGCCTGGGCCACGCCGATCATGGCATCGCGCGTCACCAGTTGGGCGAGCGCCTCTTCGGAGAGGGAATCCGTGCCGGCGGGTCGGACGGGCAGCACGAGGTAGCGGCAGTCGGCGGTGCTGTCCGCCACCCGGAGCTCGACTCCCTCCGGCAGCACCGTGCCGAACTCCGCGAGGACCTTGCGCGGCTCCGAGACCGCGCGGCTGCGATAAGCCTTGGACTTGTACCAGGCAGGCGGCAGGCCGAGGACAGTGCGGGGATAGCAGGAGCAGAGGGTGCAGACCACGACGTGATGCAGGCTGGGTGTATTCTTGAGGGCGACGATCTTCACGCCGCGCGCATCGATCCCGAGCTCGCCCGCCGCGGCATTGGCATCGGCCAGGAGCCGCGCCTCGAAGGCGGGATCGCACCAGGCCCGAGCCACGATCCGCGCACCCAGCGCCGGCGTCTTCTGCTCCCATTCCTCGATCTTGCGCCGGATCTCTCCGGCGTCGAGCACGCCCTTCTCGATCAGAAGATCGCGGATCGCAGCCTCGCGGCTCTCCCAATCGCGTACCGGATGGTCCTTGCTTTCCGGATGGGGGCTCACCGAATGATCGTGATCATGGGCCATGGGTCTTCTCCGCGCGTTCGAGCCAATGCTCGAAGATGTCGAGGACGAGGCTGTCGCTGCCATCATAGCCGGGCCAGAGATCGCTCTGGCGGAATCGCACCAAATAAAGGGGAACCGGCGGCAGACCGTCGGCGCCGTAAGCGCGCCGCTCGGGATTGGGAAAGGTGCCCTGCAGGCCCTCGATCCAGCCCTGCCT
>DATFRE010000633.1:0-4832 GCA_035263545.1 Dongiaceae bacterium | reverse complement strand
GCCACCTCGTTCCGCGCGAGCGCTGCGCCGGAGCTTCCCTATCCGGATTATCTGCCGCATCTTGGCGTACCCGAGTTTCGCGCCCTCGGCGATGCTTATGTCGCGAAGCTCCGCGCCGTGGCGCCGGCGGCGGGGCGGATCACCGACAAGCTGCCCGAGAACTATCTGAACAGCGGGCTCATCCATCTGGCACTCCCGCGTGCCCGCATCATCCATGTCCGGCGCGAGCCGCTGGATGTCTGCGTCTCGTGCTTTGCGATCAATTTCTTCGCCGGCCTGCCCTATACCTCCGATCTCGGCGAGCTCGGGCGGCTCTATCGCCGCTATCTGGAGCTGATGGCCTTTTGGCGGCGGCTGCTTCCGGCCGGGGCGATGCTGGAGATCCAGTACGAGGAGGTCGTCGGCGACCTGGAGGCCCAGACGCGCCGTCTCCTCGACCATTGCGGGCTCGCCTGGGATCCGCGCTGCCTGGCGTTCCACGAGAACCAGCGGCCGGTGCGCACCGCCAGCGTCAACCAGGTCCGCCAGCCGCTCTACCGCTCCTCGGTTGCGCGCTGGCGGCCATATGAGAGGCATCTGGGCCCGCTGATCGAGGCGCTGGGGCCCGAAGGCGCGGCATCGGTCTTCCGCCGCGCCGGGTAAGGTTTTCGATTCGAGCCTAACTCAGGGGCTTCGGCTGGGTGCTCGCCTTCGGCGGACGACGGAGCGTGAGGGTCAGCAGGCTGCGCCGGCCGGAGGTGATCGCCAACAGCTCACGCAGCATACCGCCGGCATGGACGAGCGCGGCGCCCGTCGCGGGCCGGTAGAGATGCGGCCCATATTCCGGGAAGCACAGGCCGCCCCCCTGATAGGCGCCCGCTTCCAGATCGAGGATGACGGCGAAGCTGCGACCTGCCGTCTCCGGATCGGAATTATCGCGGCGGCGGTCGGGGGCGCCGCTTGCCGCGGCCGCATCCTCCTGCCCAAGCGCGAGAGATTCGAAGCGGAAATCATCGAAGGAGAAGACCCGGTCCACCTCCGGGCCGATCCGGCGCAGGAGCAGGCGCGAGAGCGCTTCGGCCTCGGCCGGGTTTGCGATCGGCGTTGGCGTGATCGACAGCCCCTCCTGTGACAGAAGGCGGCGGCAGGTCTCTTCATCCAGGACTCGCGGCAGGATCAGGACCGGTGCCACGGTGCCAAGCGTGAGCGGCACCTCGGCCGAGAGGCCGCGCAGCACGCCGAGCGCCCAGGGCGCATGGCCCGGCTCGGCTCCTTTGATGGCGATGACCCGCTGGTCGGAATCGAGGAAGAAGCTGAGGAGGCCTGATTTATCGAGCTTGCCACCGGTGCGCAGCGCCAGATTGACCACGCCCCTGATGTCGGCCAGCCAGATCGCCGGCGCGGGAATGGCCTTCGCGACCATGGCCATCGACTCGACACCGTCATTGGTGACGATGAAGAGGTCGACGCCGGCGCTGTCCAGCACAGGGGCGATATCGGCATAGCCCTTGATCTCGTCCCATTGCTCCTGACGCGCGGTATTGGCAGCGAGCACGAGGACCGCCGGGCGGCCCTTGACGAGATCATAGAAGTTGTGAAGCCGGGTCTCGGCATCCGGCAGGATGAACTCGGGGATGCGGTCGCCCGGCAGAAGCAGCGATTCCTCGGGCTCCTTCGCCACCGGCGCCGCGGGCCGGTTCAGCGGCAGATTCTGGAACACGCCCTTGGCGGCTTGATCGGTCATGTGGAAATCCGTAGCGAGAGGGAAGATCAGGCCCGGGATGCCGGCGCCTGGGCGCCCGCGGGTTGGGCTTCGGGCTTCCAGTCCTTGATGGGCCAATAGCCGAAGCGGCGCATCTCTGCCTCGTTTACCGCGACCATGGTCTCCACCTGGGCCCGGTTCAGCTTGTCGCGCCAACCTCCGGCCTTGCCCTCGCGGAAGAAGCGCTCCTGGGAGGTGGAGCGCTCTCGGAATCCATGCTCCTCCTCGAGCTTGCGCAGCGTCTTAAAGGACGAGAGCTCGATAGCGCGGCGCAGACGGTCGCGCTCGAGCGGCAGGCCGAGGAAACTCACCAGTCCGGAGAAGGTCTCGAGCGGCCGCAGATGCATGTCCTCGTAGCGCATGACGTGAAGGGCGCGGTGGGGCTGGCCGGTCCAGCTCTCCACATGGCGCGACCAGGAGCACTGCAGCTCGAAGACGCTGTGGGGGCCGGAATTCGCCTTGGCATTGGGGGAGTTCATGACGTCGATCGATTCGTCGATGCTGAGGCCATAATGGTCGGCATGGCTCACCAGCACGTCGAGGGGATTGCGCACGACATAGATCGCGGCGGCCGTGTGCTCCATGGAGATCATCGGCCTGTCAAGATACTCCACCAGGGCATTGTGGGTCTTGACGAAGACATTGTCCGGAGTCGAGCGGGTGTGCATCTCCTGCACCTTCGGCCGCAGGATCATCACCTCCTCGTCGGTCATCTCCTTGACCGGCTTGCGCAAGAACTTCTGATAAAAGATTCCACCCGAATCGCCGAGGGAGTATTCGTCCATCCGGTTGAGGTCATAGGCCTCATCGGGATTGCGCAGAAAATTGTGCAGGAAGGCGCGCAGCCAAGTGTTGCCCGATTTGGGATAGGAGGCCAGCCAGATGATCTTGCCCATGGGTCGTGCCCGGTTCCGGAAATCGCCGGCAAAAACGCCCCTGCCGGGGCCTTCGGCGCGGTCGCTACTTACGGCAAAGCCGCGGGCCTGCCAAGACAAATGCGACCCGCCGGGCGTCCTCCCGGTGCCAGCTTGCCGCAGAGGCGCCGCCAAACTTGACCCGCGGCATGAGTTTTGCTTATTTCGTCCGCTGAGGGCCGCCCGGGAGCCATTCCGCTGGTCCATCCCAGGGGCCTATTCGAGGAGAAGCCGGTGATTTCGAGGCCGTCGGCCAGACGGACTGCTTTCTGGTTGCGCTGCGCCCTTGCCCTGGCGGGCTTGCTGATGCTGGGAACTCTGGCCGCCTGCTCCGATGTTCCCATCGACGAGAAGTATCCCAAGGAGCGAATTCCCGGCGACACCAAGCCGCGCTACGAAGACCCGACGAGCATCTTCGGCAATGGCGGGCTCTTCGGCGGCGACCAGACCTCGACCAATGACGGTTCCGGCGGTGGGGGCATCGGCGTCAACAGCCTGCTCTGGCGGGCGTCGCTGGACACCGTCTCCTTCATGCCCCTGCTCTCGGCCGATCCCTTCGGCGGGGTGATCATCACCGACTGGTACTCCCCCGCCTCGACGCCCAATGAGCGCTTCAAGGTCAACATCTACATTCTCGGCCGCCAGCTCCGAGCCGACGGACTGCGCGCCACGGTCTTCCACCAGGTCAATCAGGGATCGGGCTGGACCGACGCACCGGTGGCTCCCACCGCCTCCACGGATCTGGAGAACGCCATTCTGACGCGCGCGCGCCAGATGCGGATCGCGGGCCTGCAGCAGTAGACCGCCCCCCAGGATGTCGCGCTACAATTTCCGGGAGGCCGAGCGCAAATGGCAGGCGGCCTGGGCCGAGCGACGCTGCTTCGAGGCTGCGGTCGACGACACGCGGCCGAAATACTACGTCATGGAAATGTTCCCCTACCCCTCGGGGCGCATCCACATGGGCCATGTGCGCAACTACACCCTGGGCGATGTCATCGCCCGCTTCAAGCGCGCCCGCGGCTTCAATGTCCTGCACCCCATGGGCTGGGATGCCTTCGGCTTGCCGGCAGAGAATGCCGCCATGGAGAAGAAGGTCCACCCCGCAGCCTGGACCTACGACAACATCGCCACCATGCGCACCCAGCTCCAATCGATGGGCCTCTCCTTCGACTGGAGCCGCGAGATCGCGACCTGCCATCCGGAATATTATCGGCATGAGCAGGCGATGTTCCTGGACATGCTGGAGGCGGGTCTCGTCTACCGCAAGGAGGCGAGCGTCAACTGGGATCCCGTCGACCAGACGGTGCTGGCCAACGAGCAGGTGATCGACGGCCGCGGCTGGCGCACCGGGGCCGTGGTCGAGCGGCGCAAGCTCGCCCAGTGGTTCTTCCGCATCACCGCCTATGCGGAGGAGCTGCGCCAGGCGTTGGACGGGCTCGATCGCTGGCCGGCCAAGGTCCGGCTGATGCAGGAGAACTGGATCGGGCGTTCCGAGGGCGCGCGCGCTCTTTTCGCGCTGGCCGGGCGGCCCGATTCCATCGAGATCTTCACCACCCGGCCGGACACGCTCTTCGGCGCCTCCTTCACGGCGCTGGCGGCGGACCATCCGCTGGCCCTCGAGCTTGCCGAGAGGGATCCGGAGCTTGCCGCCTTCATCGAGGAATGCCGCCAGACGGCGACGACGGCGGAAGCGCTGGAGACTCTGGAGAAGAAGGGCTATCGCACCAAGCTCGAGGCGGTTCATCCCTTCGATCCGAACTGGAAGCTGCCGGTCTATGTGGCGAATTTCGTGCTGATGGAATACGGCGCCGGCGCCATCTTCGGCTGTCCGGCGCATGACCAGCGCGATCTCGACTTCGCCCGCAAATACGGCCTGCCGGTAACGCCCGTGGTCATCCCGCCCGGTGACGATCCGGCAAGCTTCCGGATCGACGACGTCGCCTATGTCGGCGATGGCCGCCTCGCCAATTCCAAGTTCCTCGACGGGCTCGACGTGCCGATGGCGATCGACCGGGCGATCCGGCGGCTGGAGGAGATCGGCGCCGGCGAGCGCATGGTGCATTACCGCCTGCGCGACTGGCTGGTTTCGCGCCAGCGCTACTGGGGCTGTCCGATCCCCGTCATCCATTGCGAGGCCTGCGGCATCGTGCCGGTCCCGAAGAGCGGCCTGCCGGTGC
>DATFRE010000632.1:0-6464 GCA_035263545.1 Dongiaceae bacterium | reverse complement strand
CCGGGAGGGCGGCCGTGAGCGCAGCCTCGATATCCAGAAGCTGGATGCCGAGACCACGGGCGGGCGGGTCGAGCTCGCGCTCACCGCGACGATCGGCAAGGCACCGGTGACGATCAAGGGCAGCGTCGGAGCACCGCAGCTCCTGGCCGGTGGCGCGCCCTATCCCTTCGATCTCTCGGTCACGAGCGGGGCGACGAGCGCAACGGTCAAGGGTGCCATCGGCGATATCACCGATATGAACGGGCTGGCCGCCGAGATCTCCGCGAAGGGCCGGAGCCTGTCGGAGCTGAACGCGTTGGCCGATATCGACCTGCCGTCCCTGGGTCCCTACAGCCTGGACGCAAGGCTTGTGGACATCGACGGCGGTTACAGGTTCAGCCCATTCGCCCTCGGCATGGGTGGAAGCCATATCGGCGGCGATCTCGCCATCACCTTCAACCGCCGCCCCAAGATCGCCGCCGATCTCCAAGCCGAGCGGATCGATCTGAAGGATTTTGGCGTAACGCCGGGCGGCGGCGGAGGGCCGGACGACGGAAGGGTCTTCCCCGCCGACCCTCTGCCGTTCAAGGCGCTCAGAGAGGTCGATGCCGATCTCAAGCTCAGGGCTCAGCAGCTCGTGCGGGGATCGGCCGTCTTCCATGATGTGAAGCTGACGGCGTCGCTGACGGCAGGCAAGCTGGCGATCCGGCCGCTTTCGGCCAGCATCCAGGGTGGAACGCTGGTGGCCATCCTCGCCGTCGATGCAAACCGTGTTCCCGCGGCGGTGAGCCTCGACATGACGGACAACAATGTCGAGGCCGGCAGCCTCATGCAGATGCTGACGGGGGAACGCATCCTAACCAGCGGCCGCGCCCGGCTGAAGATCACGGCGGCCGGCAGCGGCAATTCGCTGCGCGCCCTCATGGCCGGCCTCAGCGGCAAGTTCGACTACGACATGGGCGCGGGCAATATCGACAATGCCTATGCCAAAATCTTTCTGGCGGATCTCATCACCCTGGTATCCTTCGGCAATAGCGGCAGCAGCTCCAATGTGAAATGCATCGCGGCGCGTTTCGATATCAGCCGCGGCCTCGCGACCTCCCGCCAGCTCGCGATGGAGACCAAGGGGGCCATCATCCTGGGCAAGGGAACGATCAACCTGGCGAGCGAGACGCTGGACATCCATCTGGTGCCCTATGCCACCTCGGCGAATCTCGCCAACTTCGCCGTTCCGATGCAGGTCGCGGGCAGCCTGGAAAATCCGCGCGTGAGTCCCGACGCCGCCGCTATGGCAAAAGGGGCGCTCGGTACCGTCATCACCGCTCCGCTCACGGCATTGAACTCGCTGGGCGGCATGGTGGGGATCGGCGGCAGCGACGACCCGACGCATTGCGGCGCCGCTGCCGCGGCGCCTGGTAAGGGCGTGCTGGAGGGCGTCGGCCGCGGGGCGGGAAGCGCCTTCGATGCGCTGAAGGGACTACTCCCCTGACCACCGCGCCTCGACGATTCTACAAGGAGGTCGCCGTCCAGCCCGTCGAGGGGGGATTCCGCCTCGCCCTCGATGGCCGGCCGCTTCTGACCCCGGCGAAGTCCGGGCTCCTCTTGCCGAGCCTGGCCTTCGCCGAGGCCATCGCCGAGGAATGGCGCGGCCAGGGCGAGCGGCTGAGCCCCGCCACCATGCCCCTGACCCAGCTCGCCAATACGGCCATCGACCGGGTCGCGCCCGATCCGAAGCCCACGATCGATGAGCTCATGGGCTATGCCGGCACCGATCTCACCTGCTATCGCGCCGAGGCGCCCGCAAACCTCGTGGAGCACCAGAGGCGCCACTGGCAGCCGCTGCTGGACGATCTGGCCCGGCGCCACGACGTGCGCCTCAGCGTGCATCAAGGGATCATCCCGCATCCGCAGCCGCCAACGGCGCTTGGCAAGCTTGGGCGCCATCTGGCGGCACAGCCACCCTTCATCCTGACGGGGTTGGCGGCCGCCACCCGTGCGACGGGATCCCTCGTGATCGGCCTGGCGCTGGCCGAAGACCTGCTGAGCCCGGAGCGGGCCTTCGAGCTCTCCCAGCTCGACGAGAGCTGGCAGATCGAGCAGTGGGGCGAGGATGCGGAGGCCGCGGCGCGCCGGCGCGCCCTCAGGCAGGAGATCCAGGACACGCATCGGTTCCTGAGCCTGGCCCGCTAGCTCAAGGCGCGGCTGGCGCCCGAGCGCCGTTTTTGCTATGTCGCTTCCAGCTTTGAGGGGTCCATGCGCGAGATACTCCAGCAACTCGAGGACAAGCGCGCGGCGGCGCGCGCCGGCGGCGGCAGGAAGCGCATCGAGGCCCAGCATGCCAAGGGGCGGCTGACTGCCCGCGAACGCATCGAGCTGTTCCTGGATGCCGGCTCCTTCGAGGAGTGGGACATGTTCGTCGAGCATCGCAGCTCGGATTTCGGCATGGACGAGCAGAAGATCCCGGGCGATGGGGTGGTGACGGGCCACGGCACGGTCAATGGCCGGCTGGTCTTCGTCTTCAGCCAGGATTTCACCGTCTTCGGCGGGTCCCTGAGCGAGGCCCATGCGGAGAAGATCTGCAAGGTCATGGACCAGGCGATGAAGGTCGGCGCTCCCGTCATCGGCCTCAACGATTCCGGCGGGGCGCGCATCCAGGAGGGCGTGGCCTCCCTCGCCGGTTATGCCGAGGTGTTCCAGCGCAACATCCTGGCCTCGGGTGTGGTCCCGCAGATCTCGCTCATCATGGGCCCCTGCGCGGGCGGGGCGGTCTATTCGCCCGCCATGACCGACTTCATCTTCATGGTCAAGGACAGCTCCTACATGTTCGTGACCGGGCCCGATGTGGTGCGCACGGTCACCCATGAGACCGTCACGCATGAAGAGCTCGGCGGCGCGCTCACCCACAGCCGGAAATCCGGCGTCGCCGACCTCGCCTTCGAGAACGATGTCGAGGCGCTGCTCCAGCTTCGCCGCTTCGTCGATTTCCTGCCGGCTTCCAACCGCGAGGGACCGCCCGCGCGGCCGACGGCCGATCCCGCCGAGCGGCTGGAGCTTTCCCTCGATACCCTCGTGCCCGCCAATCCGAACAAGCCCTACGACATGAAGGAGCTGATCGAGAAGGTGGTGGACGAGGGGGATTTCTTCGAGCTCGCCTCCGACTTCGCCCGCAATGTCGTCGTCGGTTTCGGCCGCCTCGAAGGATCGACCGTCGGCATTGTCGCCAACCAGCCCATGGTGCTGGCCGGCTGTCTCGATATCGATTCCTCGCGCAAGGCGGCGCGCTTCGTGCGCTTCTGCGACTGCTTCAACATCCCCATCGTCACCTTCGTCGATGTCCCCGGCTTCCTGCCCGGAATCTCGCAGGAATACGGCGCCATCATCAAGCATGGGGCGAAGCTTCTCTATGCCTATGGCGAGGCGACGGTGCCCAAGGTGACGGTGATCACCCGCAAGGCCTATGGCGGAGCCTATGACGTGATGAGCTCCAAGCATCTGCGTGGCGACGTGAACTATGCCTGGCCGACGGCGGAGATCGCGGTGATGGGGCCGAAGGGAGCCGTCGAGATCATCTTCCGCGCCGATATCGGCGATGCGGCCGCGATCGCGCAGCGCACCGAGGAATACCGCGCCAAGTTCGCCACGCCCTTCGTCGCCGGCGCCCGGGGCTTCATCGACGATGTGATCATGCCCCATTCGACCCGCAAGCGGATCTGCCGCAGCCTCGCCATGCTGCGCGGCAAGAAGATCGAGAATCCCTGGAAGAAGCACGACAACATCCCCCTATGAACCCGCGGCCCAAGCATGACGAGGGCGACGCCCTGCCGCTCCTGCCGGCCGGCAAGCCGCCTTTCGCCAAGATCCTGATCGCCAACCGCGGCGAGATCGCCTGTCGCATCATGCGCACCGCGCGTGCCATGGGGATCCAGACCGTTGCGGTCCATTCCGAGGCCGACGCGGATGCGGCTCATGTGCGCATGGCGGACGAGGCCTATCTCATCGGCCCCGCGCCCTCGGCGGAGAGCTATCTCTCCATCGAGGCGATCATGGGCGCGATCGCCAGAAGCGGTGCGGAGGCCGTGCATCCCGGCTATGGCTTCCTCTCGGAGAACCGGGAGTTCGCCGGCGCACTGGAAAAGGCTGGCATCATCTTCATCGGCCCGCCGGCGAGCGCCATCGCCGCCATGGGCGACAAGATCGAATCCAAGAAGCTGGCCCAGTAGGCCGGCGTCTCCACCGTGCCCGGACATCTTGGCGTCATCAAGGATGCCGAGGAGGCCGTGAAGATCGCCCGCGGCATCGGCTATCCCGTGATGATCAAGGCCTCGGCCGGGGGCGGCGGCAAGGGCATGCGCCTTGCCGGCAACGATACCGAGACGCGCGAGGGCTTCCGCTCGGCGACCCATGAGGCCAAGGCCAGCTTCGCCGATGACCGCGTCTTCATCGAGAAGTTCATCGAAGAGCCGCGCCATATCGAAATTCAGGTGCTGGCCGACGCCCACGGCACCTGCCTCTATCTCGGCGAGCGCGAATGCTCGATCCAGCGCCGCCATCAGAAGGTGATCGAGGAGGCGCCGAGCCCCTTCCTCGATGCTCGGACCCGCGCCGCCATGGGGGAGCAGGCCGTCGCCCTGGCCAAGGCCGTCGGTTACCGCTCCGCCGGCACGGTCGAGTTCATCGTCGATGCCAAGCGCAACTTCTATTTCCTCGAGATGAACACCCGCCTCCAGGTCGAGCATCCCGTCACGGAGCTCGTGACCGGCATCGATCTGGTGGAGCAGATGATCCGGATCGCGGCCGGCGAGAAGCTGGCGCTGAAGCAGAAGGAGGTGACGCTCACGGGCTGGGCCATCGAGGCCCGCATCTATGCCGAGGATCCCTTCCGCAGCTTCCTGCCCTCTACCGGGCGCCTCACCCGCTACCGCGAGCCGCTCGCCGGACCCGGGGTCCGGGTCGATAGCGGCGTCTATGAGGGGGCGGAAATCAGCATCTATTACGACCCGAAGATCGCCAAGCTGATCGCCTATGGCGAGGACCGCCACCAGGCGACGACGAGCGTATCCGCCGCCCTCGATGCCTTCCAGATCCGAGGGGTGGCCCACAACATCCCGTTCCTTTCGGCGCTGATGCGCCATCCCCGCTTCATTTCCGGGCGGCTCACCACCGGCTTCATCGCCGAGGAGTTCCCGGAGGGCTTCCACGGGGCCGAGGCCGACGACAACGACCGCCGCCTCCTCGCCGCCATCGCCGTGGTGGTTCATCACCGCACGGTGCTGCGCGATGCGCAGGTGAGCGGGCGCTTGAGCCCGCCCAAGCCCAAGGGCGGGGCGGACTATGTCGTGGTCATGGGCGAGACCCATCTGCCGATGACCGTGGCCGAGACAGCCGGTGGCCATGCGGTGATCGGTGCGGGGAGCAGCATCGAGCTCACCGGCGATTGGCGGCCCGGCGATACGCTCTATCAGGGCCGGGCCGATGGGCACGAGGTGACAGTCCAGGTCGACCGCGCCGGCATCGGCTATCGCCTCAGCCGTGGCGGGGTCACGGAGACCATCAAGGTCCTGAGCCCCGCGGCGGCCGAGCTCTTCCGGCTGATGCCGGTGAAGCACCCGCCCGACATGTCGCGTTTCCTGCTGTCGCCGATGCCGGGCCTGCTCGTCTCCCTCGCGGTGACGCCGGGCCAGGAGGTGAAGGCGGGGCAGGAGCTTGCGACAGTCGAAGCGATGAAGATGGAGAACCTGCTGCGCGCCGAGCGGGACGGCAAGGTGAGCAAGCTCCATGCCCAGCCCGGCGACAGCCTGGCGGTGGATCAGGCGATCCTCGAGTTCGAGTGACGGCGGGGCATGACCGGCCGGCTCGTGCGCATCCGCGGCAAGGTTCAGGGCGTCTGGTATCGCGCCTGGACAGTGGAGGAGGCGATGCGCCGGGGCCTCAGGGGCTGGGTGCGCAACCGGCGCGACGGCAGCGTCGAGGCCCTCTTCGCCGGCAAGGCCGAGATCATCGAGGAGATGATCGCCGCCTGCCGCAGCGGCCCGCCTCTGGCCCGGGTCGACAGCATCTCCAGCGAGACAACGGCGGAAGAGCCGCCGGCGGGCTTCGAGAGCCGGCCGACCGCCTGATGGTCCGCGGCGGGCGCGACGAACCTCTGGTGCCTGGAGAGCCGGGGCAGAGCTCCTAGCGGCAGCAGGCGCTTGCCTGCTGGATGGGTGGGCAGGGGACGGAGCCATAGGAGCAGAAGACGCAGCAATCACCGGGCTTCGGCTGCAGCAGCATTCCGCAGCTGCGGCAGTCATAGAAGAAAAGGCAGGCGTCCATCGGCATCTGCTCGAGCGCCTGGTACCCGCAGCCCGGACAGGTAATGACCGAGTGATCGATCATGGGACAAGCTTGGAGGGGTAGCCGGCCTGCGTCGTCGCCGAGGTCAATGCATCCGGTGCGGTTTTCTGGTCGTCATAGGTGACGGTCGCGGTCTTCTGCTCGAATGAGAC
>DATFRE010000631.1:0-8654 GCA_035263545.1 Dongiaceae bacterium | reverse complement strand
GCTTCGCTTCTGGATGTCTTCGACCACCGCCTCGACCGCCAAATCAATGCCGCGCTTGAGATCCATTGGATTAAGGCCGGCTGCAACCGCCTTGACCCCCTCCCTGACGATCGCCTGCGCCAGAACGGTCGCAGTCGTGGTTCCATCGCCGGCGAGGGTGCTGGTCCTGGAGGCGACCTCCTTCACCATCTGCGCGCCCATGTTCTCGAACTTGTCAGCGAGTTCGACCTCCTTGGCGACGGTGACGCCGTCCTTAGTGATGCGTGGGGCTCCGTACGATTTATCGAGGACGACGTTGCGGCCCTTTGGGCCCAGCGTCACCTTGACTGCGTTGGCGAGGATATCGACGCCGCGGAGCAAGCGCTCACGCGCATCGGTGCTGAATCTAACGTCCTTAGCAGGCATTTGCTGAACCCTTCCTTAGGCGGCTTTGTGCTTGGAGCTGGCCTTGACCTCAATGACGCCCATGAGGTCCGATTCCTTCATGATCATTAGGTCTTCGCCGTCGAGCTTGATCTCGGTCCCGGACCACTTGCCGAACAGCACCCGATCACCAACTTTGACGTCGAGCGGGTGGATCTTGCCATCCTCGGCGCGGGCACCTGGCCCAGCCGCCACAACCTCCCCCTCCATCGGCTTTTCCTTCGCCGTGTCCGGGATGATGATCCCGCCAGACGTCTTCTCCTCCTGTTCGACCCGGCGAATCAAAACGCGATCCTGCAATGGGCAGAATTTCATGGAATGCTCCTTGGGATGGGCCTCGACGCGATAGGCCTCGATCAATTAGCTTAGCCCTCTCCCGTCGAGAGTGCTACCAGTCGAAGCGCACCGATGTTGCAGTGTCCGCTTTAATCACCGACGCACCCCAGCCTGTGCGGAGTGCTTCCGCTACGCTTCCACAGTTCTGAGCAGCCTGGGACAGCGACATAAGAAAAACCCAGTCAACTGGTTGAGTTGGCTGAGTTTTTTTGGTTGCCGAGGCACGCAACCACCTTTACCGAACCGCCGTTCCGTGGCCGTGAGTGTAGGCAACCATCTTGATTTGCTGTTGCGACCGGCTGAAACACTCGTCCCTCCCTATCCTAGACAGCTGATTCCTATCGCCTACATCAAGGAGCACGGAGGGTCTAAGGAGTTCGCCAACTTGCACAATAGTGCCAGAATTTGGCCGATGGCGCCAAAGCCTCTGGATACCGCCTTCCCTGGCAACGCTGCTGCGCTGGGCCGCCTCCGGCAGCGCTCAAGGAGCTGACGGGCTGGGGAACACGGCGATGGGCGCGCCGAGAGCATGCTCGTCGATTTCCACACCCAGACCGGGCCCGGGCTCACCTGCCAAGCCGACACATCCACCGACGACACTCAGAGGATTCCTAACGAGCTTCTGGCCCGGGACAACATAGTCGTATAATCCGAATACATTTCGCTCCGGCAGCGTCTGAGCCAAATGAGTCACGGCGGCCAGCAGGATTCCCGTTCCGGCGTAGTTCTCGATCCGCATGGGGACGCCCAACTCGACTCCTAGATCGCAGAGAAGCCGGAGCTTCGAGAGGCCGCCGAAGCTGTTCAACTTCAGGGAAGCCACATCGGCGATGCCCTCGCGCACGGCATCGATGAATCGCCCAACGGTATCCAGAGATTCATCCAGCATGAAGGGGACAGCCGTTCGCTTGGCAACGATCCGACATTCCTCATAGCTGTCGCAGGGGTTCTCGATCATGGGCGCAAGCTCCCTCACCGCCGATATGACCCGGATCGCGTCGTCGACCAGCCAGGCCCGATTCGGATCGAACCAGACACGCTCCTGCGGCAAGACAATCGCCATGATCTTTCGGATCATGGCGATGTCGTCCTCGGTGGCTCTGCCCGCCAGCTTGATCTGGAACCGGCCGTAACCCACGGCACGATAGGCCATCATGGCATCGGCCGACTCCTCGGGAGTGCCGATGGGCACGACGGCGAAGACGGGAACACTGCTCGAGATCCGTCCGCCCCAGAGATCGCACAAAGGACGCTGCACCCCCTTCCCCGCAAGGTCCCACAGTGCCATATCCAGGGCCGTCTTCGCATTGCCATGGCCGCGCAGCGCACGCTCCACCTTGTGGTATAGAGCCCGCACCTGGGTCGGATCTTCGCCCAGGATGAGGGGGGCCACATGGAGAATGCCGTCCCGCGCGCCGGACGACACTTCCGGCAGATAATAGGGTGGCGCTGAGCTCGACTCTCCCCATCCGATCAGGCCGGCATCGGTATCGATCCGCACGACCAGGCATTCCAGCCTGGGATGAATGATCTGGCTGGCACCGTACCGCGTCAAATTCGCTTCAACCTCGAGCGGGACGGTGTAGAGCGTGATCCGGGTAACCTTCATCGAATGATAGCCTCGCTCCGCGGCCGCGCCGCCGTGTCAGCGACTGCCACTCGACCTCAATCCCTCTGAAGGGCCGCCCGGCCGTCATCGACTTGGCCCCACGACCGCTCGGCCAGTACCCCGTCGAGCCAGTCCAGCCGCATCTCCGGCACCGAGGACAGCAGCAGCTTCGTGTAGGGGTGATAAGGGGGTGCGAAGACCCTATCGACGGCCCCCGCAGCCACAATCCTACCCTTCAGCATAACGGCCACGCGGTCGGCAATCCGCTGCACAGTACCGAGGTCATGAGTAATGAAAAGATAGGCATAGCCCAGCTCGCGCTGCAGCCGATCGAGCAGCTTCAGGATACCCTCTGCCACCAGCGGGTCCAGCGCGGAGGTCACCTCGTCACAGATAATCAGATCTGGCTCGGCCGCCAGCGCACGGGCGATGCAGACCCGCTGCTTCTGGCCGCCGCTGAGCTCGCCGGGCAGGCGGGTCGCGAACTCCGGCGGCAGGTCGATCGCCTGCAGCAGCTCCGCCACGCGCTCCTTCTGGCGCTGGCCCTCTATGCCGAGATAGAACGCCAGGGGCCGGCCGATAATCTCTCCCACACGCTGCCGTGGGTTCAATGCGATGTCAGGCATCTGGTAGATCATCTGGATCCGGCGCAGATCCTCGCGGCTGCGCTCCGCCAGGGCCGGCGACAGCGGCTTGCCGCGGAAGCGGATCTCGCCGGTGAGACGCGGCAGCAGCCCGGTGATGACCCGCGCCAAAGTGCTCTTGCCGCTGCCTGATTCACCGACCACGGCGACCGTCTCGCCCCGATAGATGCCCAGATCTATCTCGTCGATGACCCGCAGCAGCTTGCTGTAGCTTGCGCCGACGCCATCGATCTGCAGCAACGGCTCCCCGGCCGCAACGCCCGGCTGCCGGCTGAGTGACTTGCGGATCGAGACCAGGGCGCGGGTGTAGTCCATGCGCGGCTGGTGCAGGATTTGCCCCGCCGCGCCCTCCTCCACCTTCTTGCCGTGGCGGAGCACCATGATACGACTGGCGATCTGGGCGACGACGGCAAGATCGTGGGTGATATAGAGGCCGGCCGTGTGATGCTCGCGGATCAGCTTGCGGATCGCGGCCAGTACTTCGATCTGGGTGGTGACGTCGAGCGCGGTTGTCGGCTCGTCCAGCACCAGGATGTCGGGCCGGCAGGACATAGCCATGGCCGCCATCGCGCGCTGGAGCTGGCCGCCGGAGACCTGATGCGGATAGCGCTCGCCGAAGCTTTCGGGCGAAGGCAGATCGAGCTCGCGAAAGAGCTGCACTGCCTCGGCCCGCGCCTGGCGTGCGCCCATCACCCGATGGCGCAGAGGGCCTTCGCAGATCTGCTCGAAGAGCTTCTTGGCGGGGTTGAAGGCGGCCGCCGCGCTCTGGGCAATATATGCGATCCGCCGGCCCCGCAGGCGCCGCCGCCCCTCGGCGGTCAGCCTGCGGATATCGGTGCCCTCGAACAGGATGCGCCCGCCAGTGATAACACAGCCAGGCCGCGCATAGCCCAGCGCCGCGAGCCCGATGGTCGACTTGCCAGCACCGGATTCGCCGATGAGGCCAAGTACCTCGCCGCGATAGAGGACGAGGTCGACCCCGTCGACAATCGCCTTTCCCGCTCCGTTATGGGCAACGCGCGCCTCGACCTTGAGAGCCTCCATGCGCAGGATCTCGGGGCGCGGGATCTCGGCGCTCACGCACCCTCTCCATGAGGCCGGCTGTGGATCGAGAGCAGCCAGTCCACCACCAGATTGACGGCGATGGTCAGCTGGCCGATGGCTGCCGCCGGAATCAGGGGCGCCATCCCCCCGAAATTGATGGCCTGGGCGTTGTCGCGCACCATGCCGCCCCAATCGGCAAGCGGCGGCTGGATGCCGAGCCCGAGGAAGCTCAGCGCCGCGATGAAGAGAAAGGCGAAGCAGAAGCGCAGGCCGAACTCGGTGATCAGCGGGGGCAGCGCATTGGGCAGCACCTCGCGCCGCATGACCCACAAGAGCCCCTCGCCCCTGAGCCGCGCCACCTCGACATAGTCGAGCACGGTGATATTGAGGCCCACGGCCCGGCAGAGGCGGAAGACCCGGGTCGAATCCAGGATCGCGATGGTGGCGATCAGCACCGGGATAGAGGTGCCGAGCACCGACAGAATGATCAGGCCAAAGATGAGTGTCGGGATCGCCATCATCGCATCCACGAAGCGGCTGAGGGCCGTGTCGATCCAGCCGCCCAGGATGGCGGCGGCGAAGCCGGCGATGATGCCGATGGCGAAGGAGCAGATGGTGATCAAGAGCGCGATACTGATCGTCGTCCGGGCGCCGTAGAGCAGGCGCGAGAACATATCGCGCCCCAGATTATCGAGTCCAAGCCAGAACTGGCCGGAGGGCGGCGCCCACACATCGCCGACCAGCTCCGCCTGGCCATAGGGCGCGATCACCGGCGCCAGCAAGGCCGCAAGCAGGTTGATCACGACGACGGCGAGGCCGATCCAAGCGCCGAGGCTGAGGCGATGGCCGAAGATCCGCATCACCCCCACGCTCAGCGAGGATGCCTGAGACGCGGATTGGACAGGATGCCCAGGATATCCGCGGTCAGGTTGAGGCCGACATAGGCGAGCGCGAAGATCAGCCCGCAGGTCTGCACCACCGGCACGTCGCGCTTGGATACCGAATCCACCATGAGTTGGCCCATGCCAGGGTAGACGAACACCACCTCCACCACCACCACGCCAACGATGAGGTAGGCGAGATTGAGCGCGACCACGTTGATGATCGGGGCCAGCGCATTCGGCAGCGCGTGTTGTAGCACGATGCGCCATTTGGGGATGCCCTTCAGGAAGGCCATCTCGATGAAGGGGCTGGAGAGCACACTGTAAACCGCCGCGCGGGTCTGGCGCATCATATGGGCGAGGACCACAAGGACCAGGGTCGCGGCCGGCAGGGTCACGGCGTAGAGCTCCTGCCAGAGGCTCATGCCGCTGCTCAGTATCGCCAGGCTCGGAAACCAGGCGAGCTTCACCGCGAAGACGATGATCAGGATGTAGCCGATGAAGAACTCGGGCAGCGATATGGTCGCCAGCGTGAACAGGTTCAGCAGGCGCTCGAGCAGGGAATTCTGCCAGATCGCCGCGATCAGGCCCAGGAAGATGGCCAACGGCACCGCGACCGCCGCCGCCACGGCGGCGAGGAAGAGGGTATTGCCCAAGCGCTCGCGGATCTCGGGGGCAATGTCGCGCTGGTTGGCCAGGGATTTCCCGATATCGCCTTCGACGAAGTTCGTCAGCCAATCCACGTAGCGGACATAGGCGGGGCGGTTGAGACCGAGGGATTGCCGGATCGCGGCGACGGCCTCAGGCGTGCGCGCCTGCCCCAGGATCGCCGTTGCCACGTCGCCGGGCAGGATCTCGGTACCGGCGAAGATCATCACCGAGACGACCCACAGCGTCACGACGCCGAGGGCGAGCCGCCGGGCAATCATGCGCAGCACCGCCCTATAGCCTCCCGCCGGCGCGATGCGCCGGTCTCTTTCTATTCATCGCTTCGTTCGCTCCCCGCTCCGTTTTATCACATCGTGCCGCTAAGGCTAATGCCGCGCGCCTTTCCTATTCAGCGCGACTGGCGCCGTGGCATGCTGAATCGAACGGCGCGCCGGGACTCCATGGCGAGCGCCGCGGCGCGAGAGGGAGGCGATCATGACGGACAGATACCTGGAGGCGCGAGTCGCCAGGGTCACCGGCGGGGCGACCGGCATGGGACGCGCCATCGCCCTTACTTTAACGGAAGCAGGCGCCGAGGTCGCCATCGGCTCGCTGATGGAAAGCGGGCGGGCGAAGGTGGTGAAGGAACAATCCGTCTATCTGCTCTCGCCGGAGGAGATGGAGCAGACGCCGCAGGAAATCGAGGCCCGCGGCGTGCGGGCGACCGCCTTGCCGCTCGATGTTGGATCGCTCGGATCGGTGCAGGGCTTCTTCGGGGCGGTGCTGGAATGCCATGGCAAGGTCGACATCCTGGTCAATGCCGCCGGAGCCACGGCCCGGCACCGCGTGATCGATCATTCCGACGAGCTCTGGGACAGAATCATCAATGTCGACCTGACGGGCCCCAATCGCACCACCAAGCTCTGCCTGCTCGGCATGGTGGAGCGGAAATGGGGCCGCATCATCAACATCGCCCCGACGGCCGCCAATGTCGGCGCCATCGCCCGCAGCGCCTATTGCGCCGCCAAGACCGGCCTGCTCGGCCTGACCCGCTGCGTGGCCCTGGAGGGCGCGCCGGTCGAGGTGTCCTGCAACGCGATCAATCCCGGCTATGTAGCCACGCCCCAGAACAGCATCGGCATGATGCAGCAGATGCGGGTGGACGGCGTGGAGATGAGCCTCGATGCCTATCGCCGCTCGGTCGCGCAGACGATCCCGCAGAAGCGATGGATCGACGTGACCGAGATTGGCGGACTTGCCGCCTTCCTCTGCCGTAACGAGGCTTTCGGAATCACGGGAGGATCTGACGGTGGCCGGCGGCTCCTCCTGGTAGTGGCTGGACGGTCATGCCGGCCGCCTAGCCAATGCCGGCGACCAAGCCGTCGGCGTCGAGGCCGACGGAGCGCGCCGCCGCCTCGATCGAGCGCCAGACCTCCGGGGCGACGGGAATGCCGGACTGGCCCCGCGCCTCGGCGTTCCGGTGCTCCGGTTCGCCCGGGATCAGCACCTCGGCAAAGCCCGGTGCGGGCGGAACTGCCTTCAGCTCATCAAGGAACGCATCGCCCGACCGGAGGAACTCGCCGAGCGGACGGAAGGCCTCGAGGTCCAGGGCGATGATCAACCAGTTGAACTCCCGGGGCTTGCCCAGGAGGGATTCGGCGATGAGCTCCGCCAGCACCGCGAGGCCGTAGCCTTTGGCCCCACCGGCGGGAACCTGCATGCCGCCTTGGAAGAAATCCTCAGCGGCGGTCGTCGGCCGCCCGTCCTTGTCCAGGATCCAGCCCTCCGGCACGGGCTTGCCCTCGGCGCGGTAGAGGCGAAGCTTTCCCGTGGCCACGGCGCTGGTTGCGAAATCGGCCACGACGTTCTCGTGCCGGTCGGCCGGCAACGCGAAGGCATAGGGATTGGTGGGCAGCAGTGGCTTGGCGCCCCCGTAGGGCGCGACTGCGGCCCAACGCTCGTGATTGCCGCCGCCGAGGATCATGGCGAACATGCCCTGGTCGGCAATCTGCTCGGCGAACTGGCCCAGGCGCCCGGTATGGCCGACATCGGTCAGTGCCACCGCGGCGATCTGGGTCTTGCGAGCCTTGTCCGCGGCGAGATCGGCTGCGATCTGCATGCCGTAGATCCCGAAGGCGCCGTTACCGCGCATGAGGGCACACCCAGCCTGGTCGCGCTCCACCGATGGCCGCGCCGCCGGCAGGATCACGCCCTCGCGGATCTGCTCGAGATACCATTCCAGCCGCATCACCCCATGGGAATCGACGCCCTTCAGATTGGCCTCGACGAGCGAGTCGGCGACGCAGGCCGCGATGTCGTCGGGCGCGCCGGCGGCGGCAAGGATCGCATGCGCGAGGCGGTTCAACTGTCGGGCAGTATGGATCGGCACGATCATCCCGCTCTTCTTTCAGGCCCGGCTGGCGGAAGGTGAATCATCTCGATCCAGTTGGGATTGGCGCTGTCCGGCTTGCCATCGGGCCTCAGCGGCGCAGCGCGTAGAAGCACCAGCCGAGCTTGCCCGCCCGCGCCATCTCCAATTGGATCGAGAGGCGCTCGTAGGTCCCCTCCACCATCTCCGGCCCGACGCGCGGCGGGAACTCCGTGCGGGCAGCCTCGAGATTGGCGAGCACATGCTCGAAGGTCGGCCGCGTATGGACGGCCCAATCCTGCCGCTCTATCAACTCCAGCGGCAACACTCCGAGCAGGCTGTCCCAGCGCTCGATCGACCACATGTTCGGCGCCTTGAGCTTGGCGGTGAATTCCTCCCGCGCCGGTCCTGTCACGCTCCCATCGAGCAGCAGGTCGGACATGATGAGCCGCCCGCCGGGCCGCACCACCCGCATGGCCTCCTCGAGCACCCGCTGCTTATCGACGGAATAGAGCAGCGCCTCCTGGCACCACCAGACATCGCAGCTCGTATCGGCGAAGGGCAGATGGTGGTAATCGGCGAAGCGGAACTCCAGGAGGTGGGCGAGGCCCTCCTCCTCTGCCAGCAGCCGGGCTTCCGAGAGCTGCATCTCGGCGATGTTCGTCGCCAGCACCTGGACGCCATGCTCCCTGGCGAGGAAG
>DATFRE010000630.1:0-6090 GCA_035263545.1 Dongiaceae bacterium | reverse complement strand
GCCGAGAGGTCGAGATAGTGAATCTCGGCGGGAAGGGCGGCGTCGGCCAGATGCTGGGCCAGCATGATCAGCCCGTCTCCCGTGCCGCCGCCCGCCACGAGCACGCGAAAGGTCCGCTCGCGCCTGTCGCCGGCGATGAGGCGGCCGCCGAAGACGTAGTGATCGACCTCCTTCAGATGGCTCGGCGAGCCTTCGATCAGCCGGGTCTTGTCGTCCTGGGGACGGCGATAGGGATAGGGATAGGCCTCGTATTGCGCCGAGACGCGATCTGTCATGCCGCGCCCATCGCCGTTCTTGCCGCGCCCGTCTCTTCCATCCGGCGCCCCATGGTGAGAACCACCTTGCCCGTGGCGCGCCGCTCGGCGAGCTGCGCCAGCGCCTGCTGGGCCTCCGCCAGATCCAGGCGCGCCGAGACGAACGGCTTCAGCTTCCCCTCGCCCCACCAGCCGAACATCTGCTCGAAGGCCGCCGTCAGGCGGTCGGCACGATAGCGCCGGTAGGAGCCCCAGTAGAGCCCATGCACGGCGACATTCTTGACCAGCAGGATATTGGCCGGGATCTGCGGCACCTTGCCGGAGGCGAACCCCACGACCACGATCCGCGCCGACCAGTTGATGGCGCGCAGCGCGGCATCGAAGCTTTCGCCGCCCACCGGATCGTAGACGACATCGGCGCCGGCGCCGTCGGCGATCTCGCGGACGCGCGCGCGGATGTTCTCGGTGCGGTAGTCAATCAGATAGTCCGCGCCATGGGCCTTGGCGATCTCGAGCTTCTCCGCCCCGCCGGCGCAGGCGATCACCCGGGCGCCCATGGCCTTGCCGATCTCAACTGCCGTGAGACCGACGCCGCCGGCAGCGCCCAGGACAAGCAGCAGCTCGCCGGGCTCGAGCGCCGCGCGCCAGGCAAGCGCGCTGTGGGAGGTGCCATAGGCGATGGCGAAGCCGGCGGCCTCGGCGAAGCCCATGCTGTCGGGGATGCGAAAGACATCGCTTTCCTTCGCCACCACATTCTCGGCGAATCCGCCATGGTCGAGCATGGCGAGCACCCGATCCCCCGTCTTCACCCGGGCGACGCCGGGGCCGATGGCGCTGACCCGGCCGGCGACCTCGAGCCCGGGCGTGAAGGGGGGCAGGGGACGTTCCTGATACTTGCCGGTGATCATCAGGATATCGGCGAAATTGACCCCGGCCGCGGCGACCTCGACAGCGACCTGGCCCGGAGCCGGTGGGGGCGGGGACGGGATCTCCGCAAGGGCGATATTGCCGAGCTCACCCCAAGCACTGCATTGGACTGCACGCATCGCGCCCGCTTCCCCCCGTCTTTCCGCCCCAATTTACCGACTGATTCCTAACTAACCCGTCAAGGCCCGGATCGCTGCGCCTTAAAAAGCCGCCTTTTCCGCTGGCCGGATCCGCCCGACCTCGAGCCCGACCCGGTTCAGAACCGGCGGCGTCAGACGATCTGCCAGGACCCGCCTTTCCGCCGCGTCGAAGACGCCGAGCTCCTCCAGGATCCGGCCAACCGCGGCCTGGGCGGCGCGGGAGGTACCGTCTTCGGCTTTGACGCAGATGCCGAGGCCGAGCCCCGGAAGGATTCCCGCGTAGACGCCCTCAGCGCCGGGTTTGAGGGCAAGCTTGCCGGCCGCCTCGTCCATGAGCACGCTGGCGAACTCGCCTCGGCCGCCGACCATATAGGGCTCCGCCATCATCGCCGCCACGACCCGCTTTGCCGCGATGGCCCGCTCCGGCGGCAGCTCGACGGGATCGGCCAGCCGCGCCATGGCCATGGCCGTGTTGCCCAGGGGAATGCCGATGGTGGGAATGCCGCAGCCATCGACGCCCCGCGGCGCCTCGGAGAGATCGAGGCCGCAAGTCTGCTCCAGCACGCCCAGCAGGCGCTGCTGAACCGGATGCTCGTAGCGGATATAGCCCCTGGTCGGCTCCCCGAGATGCACCGCGGTGGTGAGGAAGCCCGTATGCTTGCCGGAGCAGTTGTTATAGGCCGCATCCGGCATCTGCCCCGCCGCGACCAGCGCGCGCATGGAAGGCTCGTCATAGGGCATGTGCGCGCCGCATTCGAGATCGGCGGCGGAGAGCCCGATGCGCCGCAGCCAGGCGCGCACCGTTTCCACATGGCGCGGCTCGCCGCTGTGCGAGGCGCAGGCAAGCGCGATCTCCGCATCGCCGATTCCGAAGGCATCCGCCGCACCGGTCTCCACCAGGGCCAGCGCCAGCAAGGGCTTGATCGCCGAGCGGCCATAGATGGGCCGCTCGATATCACCCCAGCTTCGCACCACGCCGCCATCGGGCCCGGCGACGGCGGCGATGCAACGATGCTGGCTTTCGACCAGTGAGCCGCGGGTGACGTCGATGATGAGGGGCGGATAGGACATGACGGAGCGTTCAAATACCAGGGAGAAGGGGCCGCGCAGCGCTGGCGGCCAAGCACCTTGCCGCGAGCGACAGCGCCATGCAAGCTTCGCGGCATGCGCGGTTATTTCGGCGTCGGCGTCGAGGGCATCAGCAAGCCGATGAATCTCGGCAGCCTGCTGCGCAGCGCCCATGCCTTCGGCGCCAGCTTCGCCTTCACGATCGGCGCCGCCTTCGATGCCCGGGCTGCGGCCAGCGCCGATACCTCGGCGGCGGTCGCGAGCCTACCTCTCCATGAGTATCCCGATCTCGCCGGCCTCACTCTGCCCCATGGTTGCCGGCTGGTGGGGATCGAGCTGATCGAGGAGGCTGTCGAGCTGCCGAGCTTCACGCATCCGCCCCAGGCCGCCTATGTGCTTGGGGCGGAACGGGCGAGCCTGTCGCCGGCCCTGCTCGAGCGCTGCGATTTCGTGGTCAAGATCCCAACCCGCTTCAGCATCAACCTCGCCATCGCCGGAACGCTGGTGATGTATGACCGGATGATCAGCCTGGGGCGCTTCGCCGAGCGCCCCGTGCGCGCTGGCGGGCCGCCGGCCAGACGCGCACCCCACATCCACGGCAAGCCGCTCTGGCAGAAGAAGCGGGGCCAGGCGGGGTGATGCGCGCTTTCTCCTAGAATCCCAGCAAGGGTCCGAAAATGCGGCTCAGGGGATTCGAGAATTTCAGGCGGCCCTCGATGACGGCAAGGCAGAGACAGTCCTGGCCGGGCTCGGCGACCGGCTGGTGGCGGGTTTCCGGCCCGACGGCCTGGACATCGCCCCGGGCGTAGCGTACGGCGCCGTCGCGATAGCTTCCCGCCAGCACCATCACCATCTCCTCGCCGTCATGGCCGTGATGGGGAACGCCGCGGCCCGGCGCCACCTGCAGCAGCCAGGCCCGGCCGCCGGCCATTGGGAGGCGATGAAAGCGGAAGCCGGGTCCGGCCCCCCGCCAGGCGAGCCGGCTCATATCCTGGCCCACGAGATTGCAGATCGGCCGCGGCAACAGCAGGGGGCCGGGCGCCGGCGGGGGCGGCCGCGGCGGCTCCGGCGCCATTTCGGCCAAGCGGGAAAGGGTCTGGGCGAGGCTGCCATCGGCCAGCGCCTCATCGGGCAGCTCCTCCAGCATCACGCCGCCCAGGGCCTCGTATTCCGCGACTCGACGCCGGCAATCGGGGCACAGCACCAGATGGGAGGCGACGAGCAGGGCATCGGCTTCGCCGGCCGAGCCGGCGGCATAGGCCGCCAGGCGATCCTCGGGCAGGTGATGGTGGATCATGCCTCGCCCTCCTCGAGGCTCCGCCGCAGCCGCGAGAGGGCCAGGCGCAGGCGGGATTTCACCGTGCCCAGCGGCAGGCGGCGCGCTTCGGCGATGGCGCTCTGGCTGTGCTCGTCGAAATAGGCCAGATGGATGAGCTCCGCCTGCTCGCGCGGCAGCTCGGCGAGAGCGGCCGCCAGGCGTCCCGCGCGCTGGCGGAGCAGCAAGGGCTCCTCGGCGCTCGGGGCGGGATCGGGCACCAGGGCCGGGTCGGTGGGATCGATCTCCGGCCGCCGCTCGCGCCGCAGCGCATCGATTCGCTTGTTGCGGGCGATGGTGAAGAGCCAGGTCGACGCCGAGGCCCGGTGGCGGTCGAACATCGCGGCACGGCGCCAGACCATGACCATGGTCTCCTGGGTCAGTTCCTCGGCCTGGCCCGTCTCGCATCCCAGGCGCTTCAAATAGGATTTGATCCGCGGCGCGAAACGGCGGAAAAGCTCCGCAAAGGCCTCGCGGTCGGCGACCCTGGCGACGCGCTCGATGAGGTCGTCCGCATCCCTGGCAGCATCAGCGCCGGCCGGCCGATCGGAGGTCACCCGCTTATCTAGCCCCGCCTCCCTCAGCCGGGCAAGGGAGGTGGCGGGGTGGCCGTTCAGCGCCAGCGAAATTGCCTGTTGCACAACGATATGATACGGGGACGGGCCGCCGACGGATCACCCGGGGGCGATGTCCCCGGGACAGACGCAAGGGCGAGTGCCCAAGGGCGAATGGCGGGGGGCGAAACGGAGACGGCGGCTTTCCCCACGAAAGGGCAATGTTGGTCATGATGATGAAGAGATGGCTTCTGGCAGGTGGCGTGGCGGTGGTGATGACGGTGGCGGTCGCGGCAGGCACCGCGCGGGCGGCAACGCCGACGCCCATCAACAAGTTCGGCGACTGGGCCGCCCAGACCTATGACGACAACGGCAAGACCCTCTGTTATGCCACCAGCGGGCCGAAGAAGCAGGCGGGAAACTTCAAGAGCCGTGGCAATCCCTTCATCGCCATCACCCATGCTCCCCAATCGGGGGTGCGTGACCAGGTGAGCTATATCGCGGGTTATGAGCTGAAGCCCAACAGCGATGTCACGCTTACCATCGGCAAGCAGAGCTTCTCCCTCTCGGTCCTGCAAAAGGACCGCGCCTGGGCCAAGGACGGCGATACGGACAGGGCGATGATCGAGGCCATGCGCAAGGGCAACAGCCTCACGGTCAAGGGAACCTCGGCCCGCGGGACGGAGATCACAGACACCTATTCGCTGGTGGGATTCTCCAAGGCCTATCAGGCCATCAGCGCAGCCTGCAAGATTCAGTAGGCGGCATGAGCACGGCCGGCCACGCGGATGTCTTCGCCCCGCCGGCCGCGGCCTCCGACGGCCGCCGGGGGCTGATCGGCCTCGACCGGGCGGAGCTCGCGGCCGAGCTCGCCGGCATCGGTGCGCCGGCCTTCCGGGCCCGCCAGCTCTGGCACTGGATCTATCACCGCGGCGCCACCGATTTCGCGGCGATGACGACGCTCGCCAAGGGCTTCCGGGCCGATCTGGCGGCGCGCTACCTGCTCGACCGGCCCCGGGCTGTCGTCGACCGGCAATCGGTCGACGGCACGCGCAAATGGCTGCTGGGATTCGCCGACGGGCAGGAGGCCGAGACGGTCCATATCCCCGAGGAGGATCGGGGCACGCTCTGCGTCTCCTCCCAGATCGGCTGCACCCTCACCTGCCGCTTCTGCCATACGGGGACCCAGCGGCTGGTCCGCAATCTCTCCGCCGCCGAAATCCTGGGCCAGATCATGCTGGCCCGCGACGCCCTGGGGGAATGGCCGTCCCCGCCGGACGGGCGCCTCATCTCCAACATCGTCATGATGGGGATGGGCGAGCCTCTCTACAATTACGACAATGTCGCCAAGGCCTTGCGCATCGCCATGGATGGCGAGGGGATCGCCATCTCGAAGCGGCGGATCACCCTCTCGACCGCCGGCGTGGTGCCCATGATCCGGCGCGCCGGAGCCGAGCTCGGCGTCAATCTCGCAATCTCCCTTCATGCGGTGACCGACGAGCTGCGCGACCGGATCGTCCCCATCAACAAGAAATACCCGATCGCCGAGCTGATGGAGGCCTGCCGCAGCTATCCGGGTTTGAGCAACGCCCGGCGCATCACCTTCGAATATGTGATGCTGAAGGGAGTCAATGATTCCCCGGCCGATGCGCGGGCGCTGGTGAAGCTGATCGAGGGGGTGCCGGCGAAGGTCAACCTCATCCCCTTCAACCCCTGGCCCGGCGCGCCCTTCGAGTGCAGCAGCAATGCCGCCATTGCCGCCTTCAGCGACATCGTCTTCAACGCCGGCTATGCGAGTCCGGTCCGCACCCCTCGCGGGCGCGACATCATGG
>DATFRE010000629.1:0-14383 GCA_035263545.1 Dongiaceae bacterium | reverse complement strand
CGCGCCGAATCGCTCGGCCAGCAGCAGATCGATGCCGCCGATGCCGCAGCCGATATCGAGCACCCGTGCCCTGCCTATGTCCCGCCCGCCGAGCGCCGCCTCGACCTCCGCCGGTCCGCCGGGAGAGAGGAAGCCCTCGCCCCAGATGAGCTCGAGCGCGGCCACCATGGCATCGCCATATTCGGGAGAGTCCGTTGCTTGCATGGCGGCCCTAGCTCGCGAGCCGGCGCAGAATGCCGGTCAGCTCGGCATGCACCGGGCTCTGGCGATCGGTGAGCTCCTCGACGCCATGGACCTGGGTCAGCTTGCCCAGGCGCACGAGCAGGCGGATGCGCTCGCGGCGCGTGCGCTTCAGCCTGGTGGAGGGCCGCGTGAACATGATCTTGCGCAGCTCGCCATCCCCCAGCAGCTGATTGAGCTCGCTGCCCGTGACATAGCCGAGGAAGAGAACGAAGATCCAGAGCTGCGTGGCGATGAAGCGGGCCCAGGTGAAATCCGCCACCTGCTCCGCGACGAATCCGCCCACATGGCCGCCGGCGGCGTAGTAGTGGATCATCGCCTCGATCAGGCGCGCTACCAGGACGAACACCAAATAGACGAGTGTCTTGAACAGGATCGGCTTGGCGAGCGGCCCATGATCGAAACGCTTCAGGAAGGGCATCATGTCGGCGACCAGCACGACCTTGCCCACGATCAGCGCCGAGGTGGTCGCGAGGAAGAAACCGGTGAATTGGATCAGATACTGCTCCAGCATCAGCCTCTTGGTCAGCAGCACCAGGTTGAAGCCGAGGAAGAAATAGATCGTTGGCGGCAGGATGTGGCGAAATTCCTCGAGAAGCTTGGCGCCGACGCGATGCCCGAGGGAGCGCCTTGCGCTCAGGGCCTCGGGCGCAGATTGGCCGGCAGTTCCGGCATCGGTTCTGGCCATCTCCGATCCCTCCTCCTTGGTCCCCGAATGGGAAGCATACGCCTCGCAGATAGGAGCGACGAGCGGCTGTAACACGTAACGGGTATGACAAGAAGCGGCCGCGACAACGGCGCCCGGCATCCTCTCGCGCGCGCCATGTATAATCCCGCGCCTTCGTTAAAAAGAGAGGTACTCATGAGGCTCAAGGACAAGGTCGCCATCGTCACCGGGGCTGCCAGCGGCATCGGCAAGGAGATCGCCACGGTCTTCGCCCGTGAGGGCGCCAAGGTCGCCATAGCTGATCTGGCGCCGGCTGCCGCCGAGGCGACGGCCGTGGCGCTGAAGAAGAGCGGCGCCACCGCCATGGCCGTCGCCATGGATGTGACGGACGAGGTCCAGGTGAACGCGGGCGTGGCCGCCGTGATCGAGGCCTGGGGCGGGACCGACATCCTCGTGAGCAATGCCGGGATCCAGATCGTCCACCCCTTGGAGGAGTTCAGCCTGGCGGAATGGCGCAAGATGCTGGCGATCCATCTCGACGGTGCCTTCCTCACCACCCGCGCCTGCCTGCCACAGATGTACAAATCCGGCCGCGGCGGCAGCATCATCTATATGGGCTCGGTCCATTCCAAGGAGGCCTCGAAGTTGAAGGCGCCCTATGTCACGGCGAAGCACGGGCTGATCGGGCTTGCCAAGGTGGTGGCGAAGGAAGGGGCGCAGCATGGCGTCAGGGCCAACGTCATCTGCCCCGGATTCGTGCGCACGCCCCTGGTGGACAAGCAGATCCCCGAGCAGGCGAAGGAATTCGGCATCTCCGAGGAGGATGTGATCAAGAAGATCATGCTGAAGGACACGGTGGATGGCGAGTTCACCACGCTCCAGGATGTGGCCGAGACCGCCCTCCTCTTCGCGAGCTTCCCCGGCAATGCCTTGACGGGCCAGTCCCTGGTGGTGAGCCACGGCTGGTTCATGCAGTAGCGGAGGGAACCATGGCCAAGCGCACCAAGGCCAAGCGCACCAAGGGAAAGGCTGCCGCAGCCGAGCGTGCCGCGCCTGAGCCGCACCGGGCGGCAGCGGCAGAGCGCCATGTCGCGACGGCCCCCCATGAACGGCCCGAGAAGCGGGTTCTCGTGCTCCAGGGCGGCGGGGCGCTGGGTTCCTACCAGGCGGGCGTCTATGAAGAGCTGGCCGAAGCGGGCATCATGCCCCACTGGGTCGCTGGCATCTCCATCGGCGCGATCAACGCCGCCATCATCGCAGGCAATCCGCCGGAAGCGCGCGTCCAGCGGCTGATGGATTTGTGGGAGCAGACCACCTCCACCCTGATCGGCAAACCCCTGATCCCGGGCGATCAGAGCGCTGCGCTCTTCAACGAGCTCAGCGCTTCGCTGGTGGTGGCGCTGGGCGTGCCCGGCTTCTTCACGCCGCGAATCCCGCCGGCGATCCTCTATCCTCCCGGAGCGGAGGAAGCCCTCAGCTTCTACGACACCACGCCGCTGCGGGCCTCGCTCGAGCGCTATATCGATTTCGACCGGATCAATTCCGGCGACACCCGCCTCAGCGTCGGCGCCGTCAATATCCGCACGGGCAACTTCATCTATTTCGACAGCGCCGAGCAGACCATTACCCCGGCGCATATCATGGCCTCGGGCGCGTTGCCGCCAGGCTTTCCGCCGGTGGAGATCGACGGCGAGCATTATTGGGATGGCGGGCTCGTCTCCAACGCGCCGCTGCAATATGTGATCGACACCGGCCTCGACGAGGACATGCTCATCTTCCAGGTCGATCTGTTCAGCGCCCGCGGGCAGATGCCGCGCACGCTCCTCGATGCGGCGCAGCGGGAAAAGGAGATCCGCTATTCCAGCCGCACCCGCCTCAATACGGACGCCTTCCGCCACTTGCAGACCCTGAAGATGGCGCTCTACCGGCTTCTCCAGAAGCTGCCGGCGAAGCTCGCCGATGACGACGATGCCCAGCTCCTGCGCAGCGCCGCCAACGACGCCGCGGCGACCATCGTCCATCTCATCTACCGCGGCCGGCAATATGACAGCGCCTCGAAGGACTACGAGTTCTCGCGCCGTTCGATGCTGGAGCATTGGCAGGCGGGCGCCAATGACGTGCGGCGCACGCTGCGCCATCATGTCTGGTGCAACCGCGGCCGGCCGCGCAGCGGTGTAGCCGTCTTCGACCTGACCCGGGACGCGCAGGACTGAGGGACGCTATTCTCCGCTTTCGCGGGAGTGACGGAAGGTGGGGAGACGATGGAACCGGCACGCCGCTTGACGCCTCATTAGGTGTGCCTACACTGAACGCCATGGATCTATCGCTCTGCACCGCATGCCATTGCCTGGCCGCCCGCCGTCGCGCGCGGGCAGTCACGCGGCATTTCGAGGCGAAGCTGCGCCCGCATGGGCTCAGAGCCACGCAATTCTCCATCCTCGCCGCCCTTGCCCTTGCGGGGCCGACCCCGATGGGCGAGCTCGCCCGGCTGCTCGGCCTCGAGCGCACGACGCTCACCCGCGGCGCCCTGCTGCTGGAGCGCGATGGCTGGGTTCGCAACGACCGCTCGCCGGACGGGCGCGAGCGGCCCCTGCAGCTGACGGCCTCGGGACGGCGGAAGCTGGAATCGGCATATGCCGCCTGGAAGGCGGCACAGGACTCCATCGCGTTAGATGAACTTCCGAAGGAGGCGTGATCATGGCGCGTCTGACCAAGAAGACATCCGCTCGGAACCGCAAGCCCGCTCGGCGCGCAGTGCGAGCCCCTCGCCGGGCCTCGCCGCGACGGATGGCGGTGCTCGTCGCGACCCGCAAGGGCGCCTGGATCTATCACGGCGATGCGGCGCGCCGCGCCTGGCGCGTCGACGGGCCGCACTTCCTCGGCCATATCGTCAGCCATGTCGTGCTCGACCCGCGCGATGGGCGCACGCTTCTGGCCGCCGCTAAGACAGGGCATCTCGGCCCGACCGTCTTCCGCTCCACCGATCTCGGCCGGAGCTGGAAGGAAGCGGCGCGGCCGCCGGCCTTCCCGAAGGCGGCGGAGGGCGAGAAGCGCCGCGCCGTCGATCACACCTTCTGGCTGACTCCTGGCCATGCGAGCGAGCCCGGCTGCTGGTATGCCGGGACTTCGCCCCAGGGGCTCTTCCGCTCCGAGGATGGCGGTGTCACCTGGGCACCGGTCTCGGGCCTCAACGACGATCCGCAATACCGGCAATGGATGGGCAGCGAGCAGGACGGCACGCCCGACGGGCCGAAGCTGCATTCGATCCTCATCGACCCGCGTGATCCCGCGCATCTCTACATGGCCATGTCGAGCGGCGGAGTCCATGAATCGGCCGATGGCGGGCGAAGCTGGACGCCGGTGATCAAGGGGCTCGAGGTGGTCGAGGATATCGACCCCGTCAATGTCGCCTTCCACGACCCCCATTGCGTCCGGCTTTGCCCCACCAACCCCGACCGCCTCTATCAGCAGAATCACTGCGGCATCTACAGGCTCGACCGGCCGTCGGACCAGTGGGAGCGCATCGGCCGGCGCATGCCCAAGCGGGTCGGCGATATCGGCTTTCCCATGGTCGTGCATCCGCGCGATGCGGAGACCGTCTGGGTCTTTCCCATGGATGGCGGCAGCGTCTGGCCGCGCACCAGCCCTGAAGGCGTGCCCAGCGCCTATGTGACGCATAATGGCGGCCGGAGCTGGCAGCGCCTGGCGACCGGCCTGCCGGCGGACCAGGCCTGGTGGACGGTGAAGCGCCAGGCCATGACGGCGGATGGCGAGGATCCCGTGGGACTCTATTTCGGGACGACGAGCGGGGAATTGTGGATGAGCCGCGACGAAGGCAGTCGCTGGGCGCCCATCGCTCGCCACCTGCCGGAGATCTATGCGGTGGAGGCCGCGGCGATCGGATGAGGGTGCTGATCCCGGGTCCCTTGCGCTCCTACACGAAGCGGCGCGAGGTCGAGGCCGCGGGCACCACCCTCGGGGAGTTGCTGGCCGATCTCGACCGGCAATATCCGGGCATCCGCTTCCGCATGATCGACGAGCAGGACCGAATGCGCGCGCATATGCGCTTCTTCGTCAATGGCGCCCAGGTCTTCGATATGGCCCACGCGCTCCGCGCGAGCGATGCCGTGCAGATCGTCCAGGCGCTGAGCGGGGGCTGAATGAGTCCTCTCCTCCGCTTCAGACAGCTGTCGATGGTAGCGACGCGTCGCCCTGGGCGTCGGGCGCAGGCATCGCCGGCGCCTGCGCGGCGCGCTGGGCGAGCTCCGGCAGCGGGAGATGGCAGCGGATCGCCTTGCCCGTGGCGGTCTGGCGCCAGGGCGGCGTTTCCGTTTCGCAGATGGCGCCCGGCTGCCAGGGGCAGCGCCCGGCGAAGGCGCAGGCCTGGGCCACGGAGGGTGGCTTCGCCGGGAGGCGATCGAGCATGCGCCGCTCGCCCGCGCGATCGAGGCTCGGCACCGCCAAAATCAGGCTATGGGTATAAGGGTGGAAAGGCGGGGTGAAGACGTCGGCCGTGGTCCCGGTCTCCATCAGCTCGCCGCGAAACATCACCCCGACCCGGTCGGCGAGCTGGCACACCACGGCGAGATCGTGGGAGATGAAGAGCATCGCCACCGAATGGCGCTCTCTCAGCCGGCGCAGCAGGTCGAGGATATTGGCCTGGACCGAGACATCGAGGGCCGAGAGCACCTCGTCGCAGAGCAGGAGCTCAGGTTCGGCGATGAGCGCGCGGGCGATGGCGACCCGCTGGCGCTCGCCGCCGGAGAGCTGATCGGGATAGCGCTGGGTGTAGCGCGCATCGAGGCGGGTGTCGGCGAGCGCCTGGGCGATGCGCTCGCGGATGGTGCGCCGGTCGAGGCTGAAGAACATCTCCAGCGGCCGGGCGAGGATCTCGCCGACCTTGGCCCGCGGGTTGAGGGAAGCGTCGGGGTTCTGGAAGATGTACTGGATCTGGCGCCGCTGCTCGCCGGAGCGAGCCGCGACCAGCCCCGGCAACGGCCGGCCCTTCAGCAGGATACGGCCGCCAGCGGGCGCAAGCAGGCCGCTCACCGCCCGCGCAACGGTGGATTTGCCGCTGCCGGATTCCCCCACCAGAGCGAATGTCTCGCCCCGGGCGATGGCGAGGCTGAGACCCTTGACCGCGGTGAAATGCCGGCTTCCCGCGAGCCGCGCCAGCCAGTCCTGGGTCACGCCATAGGCGAGCGTCACCTCCTCGAGCGCGAGCAGCGGGACGACCGGCGCCGCGGCACGGGCGGGAGCAGCCTCTCCGGCCGCGGCGATCTGAGGCCCGCCCAGCGCCCGCCAGCGCTGGCAGGCGACCTCGTGGCCCGGTGCCACCTGCTCCAGAACCTGGTGGCGCTCGGCGCAGGAAGCTTCGGCGAAGTCGCAGCGCGGCTGGAAGGGACAGCCCGGCGGCAGTTCGTCACGGCGCAGGAGGCCACGCAGCGGGTGGGCGGCCGTCTCCTGCGGCTGGTCGATCCGCGGGATGGAGGCGATGAGGCCGCGGGTATAGGGATGACGCGGCTGGCTGAAGAGATCGGCGGTGGGCGCGATCTCCACCATATGCCCGGCATACATGACGCCGACCCGGTCGGCGATCTCCGCCAGCACGCCCAGATCGTGGGTGACATAGAGCATGGACATATGGAGCCGCCGGCGCAGCTCGATCAAGAGCTCGACGATCTGCTCCTGGGTCGTCACGTCGAGGCCGGTGGTGGGCTCGTCCAGCACCACGAGGTCGGGCTCGCAGGCGAGCGCCATGGCGATGCAGACCCGCTGCTGCTGCCCGCCGGAGAGCTGATGAGGGAAGCGGCGGGGGAGCCTCTCCGGATCGGGCAGGCCGACCAGGCCGAAGAGCTCGCGCATGCGCGCCGCCGCCTGGCCCTGGTCCTTGGCACGGCCCCCCTTGGTCCAGTTATGGGCCAACAGGATCTCGGCCACCTGCTCGCCGACGCGGATGCCGGGATTGAGCGCGGTGGTGGGGTTCTGGGGCACGAAGCTGATCCGGTCACCGCGCAGCTTGTCGAGGGCGCCGCGATCAAGCTTCAACAGATCGCGGCCCTTGAACAGCACCTGGCCGCCATCGATCCGGCTCGCCGGCGGGCGATAGCCGAGAAGCTGAAGCGCCACGGTGGATTTGCCGCAGCCGGATTCGCCCACCAGGCCGAAGGCCTCGCCGCGTTGGATGGCGAAGTTGACCTTGCGCAGGACCGGCTGCCAGCCCGCCTGCTGGCGATAGGAGACCTCCAGATCGACCAGCTGGAGGAGGGTCGCAGGCTCGTTCATCGCGTGCCCAGCTTCACGGAACGGCCGAGGATACGAGCGAACCCTTCGGTGAAGAGGTTGAGGCCCACCACCAGGGAGGCGAGCGCCAAACCGGGCCCCAGCACCGTGACCGGCGAGATGATCAGCAACGCCCGGTTCTCCGCGATCATGAGGCCCCATTCCGGCGTCGGCGGACGCATGCCGAAACCGAGGAATCCGAGGGAGCCGATCAGCACCGGCGCGTAGCCGGCCCGGAGCGCGAACTCCACCAGCAGCACGCTGGTGGCGTTGGGCAGCAGCTCGCGGCGCATCACCGACCAGGCGCTCTCGCCCCGGAGCCGCGCGATGGTGACGAAGTCGCGGGTGGCGATGTCGATGGCGGCGGAGCGCGCCATGCGGGCGATGCGCGGGGCATAGACCAACGCCACGACGAAGACCACGAGGACCGGATCGCCCGCGGCTTCCGGTCCCGCGGCGGCGATGGCGAGCAGCGCGAGCACCAGGAAGGGGATGCTGATCAGCGCCTCGAGCAGTCGCTGCAGCAGGTTATCGATCCAGCCGCCCACATAACCCGAGAGCAGACCGAGGATGGCGCCCAGCACCAGGCCCAGCGCCGTGCCGCAAAGCGAAAGCAGAATGACGATATGGCCGCCATAGATGACGCGGCTGAAGATGTCGCGGCCAAGCTGGTCGACGCCGAAGGGATGGGTCCAGCTCATCCCGGAGAGCGGAATTCCCGCCCCCATCTGGGCATAGCCATAGGGGGCCACGAAGGGGCCGATGACGGCGAGGATCAGATGGACGGCCAGGATCGCGCCGCCGATGCGCAAGGAGAGCGGCGTGCGCGACCAGTCGAAGCGGCGGAGCCGATGAAGGGGCGAGAGGGTGGGGTCGGCGACGGCCATCGCTCAGCCCTGCCTCAGCCGCGGATTCAGGAGGATCGCGCCCACATCCGCCAGGAGATTGGCGACGATATAGACGGAGGCGGCGATCATGATGGTCGCCTCGATCAGCGGCAGATCGCGCAGCTGGAGAGCATCCACCAGGAGACTCCCGAAGCCGGGATAGCCGAAGATCTTCTCCACCACCACCACCCCGCCCACGAGATAGGCGAGGTTGAGCGCGGTGACGTTGAGGGTCGGGACCAGCGCATTGGGGAGCGCGTGACGCAGCAGCACCCGGCGGGGCGAGAGGCCCTTCAGCTCCGCCATGCGCACATAGTCGGAATCCAGCACCTCGATCAGATTGTCGCGCAGCATGCGCACGGCATAGACCGCCATGACGATGGCAAGCGTGACGGCCGGCAGGGTCATCGCCCGGATGTATTCGCCGGCACCGGAAGTCTCGTCCACCAGGGATATGGCCGGCAGGATCGGCACCATGATGACGAAGAGGATCAGCAGCGCCGTGCCGAGCAGGAAGTCTGGCATGGAGAGGAGAACCAGGGTCACCACGGAGAGCCCGTGGTCGACGGCCCGGTCGCGGCGCACCGCCTGGATCATGGCGGGGATCGCGGTCAGCGGGATGTAGATGAGGAAGGCATAGATCGAGAGCAGAACGGTGTTGAAGATCCGGGGGGCCAGGATGGCGGTGATGAGCCGGTCGCTGACCAGCGAATGGCCGAGATTGCCGGTGAGGAGATTGCCGAGCCAGGTGGCGTAGCGCAGCAGCGCCGGATCCCCCAGATGCAGCTGCGCCCTCAACGCGGCCAGCGATTCCGGCGTGGCGTCGCGCCCGAGGATGCGGGTCGCCACATCACCGGGCAGGATCTCCAGCATGAAGAAGATGACGAGCGAAACGAGGAGCAGCGTCAGAAGCGAGAGCAGGATCCGTTCGATGACCAGGCGCAGGATCTGCATGTCCTCGATCGGACCCCTCGCGAAGAACACGCCCCGGGAGGAAGCTCCTCCCGGGGCGGTTCGTCTCAGCGCCAGCGGCCTATTGGCAGCTGATGTTCTCGAAGTTCAGGTTGAAGTTCTGGGCCCGCGGGACATAGCCGCTGCAGCCCTTGCGCTCCGCCAGAACCTGATGGACGAACATCGGGAGGATCAGCCCGCCCTCATCGGCCAGCATCTGGCCGGCTTGCTGGTAGAGCTTCGTGCGCTCCGCCGGATCGACCGTGGTATTGGCCTTCAGCAGCAGGGCGTCGTAGTCCGGCCGCTTCCAATGGGTCTCCGGCCATTTCGAGCTCTCGACATAGGCGACCGCGAGACCTTCTCCGGGAGGACGCATGGACCAGGCGGAGGTCAGGATCGGCTTCTTCAGCCAGACATCGTCCCAGAAGCTGTCGGCGGGCGTGACGATGACGTTGATGTCGAAGCCCGCCGCCTTCTCCTGCTCGGCGAAGACCTGGGCCATGCGGACCATGCCGGGGACGCCTTCGGCCGTGTACAGGTCGAATTTGAGCCCGTTAGGATAGCCCGCATCTGCCAGGAGCTGCTTGGCCTTGGCGACATCCTGCTTCGGCGCCGCGGGCGTGTAGGAGGCCGGGTTGCCGACGGGAACCGGGCTGTCGGCGCCCGTCTCGCCATAGCCCAGCAGCACGGTATCGACCATCGCCTGGCGATCGACGCCGGCTTTCAGCGCCTCGCGCACCTTCGGATTGTCGAAGGGCTTGGTGTCGACCCACATGGAGACGGTCATGGAGTTGGAGGCCGCGGTCTGCAGAAGCTGGACGTTGGGATCGTCCTTGAGGGCGCCGATCACCGAGGGATCGACATTGAGGACGAGATCGACCTGCCCCGCCTTGATGGCGCTGACGGCGGCGACGGCCTCCTGCGCCACGGTGATGCGCAGGCAATCGGCCTTGGGCTTGCCCTCCTCCCAATAGCCCGGGAACTTCTTCAGGATGCGCACCGGCGCGTTGGGGGTGAACTGCTCCTGCATGAAGGGACCGGTGCCGTCCTCGTGCAGCCGCAGCGCGTCATGAGTCGCCCCGTCCGGCACGATATTGGTGAACTTGTTGGTGATCAGCACGGGCAGCTCAACCACCGGCTTCTTGGTGGTGAAGGTGATCGTGTAGGGATCGGGCGCCTTGATGCCGTCGGAGTCGAGGAACTCCAGCACCGCCCGGGCGCCGCTGCCGAGCGCGGGATCGAGCAGGCGCTTGAAGGTGTAGACGGCGTCGGCGGAGGTGAAATCCTTGCCGCTGTGGAACTTCACGCCCTTGCGCAGATGGAAGGTCCAGGTGAGGCCGTCCGGCGAGACCGACCAGTCGATGGCGAGCTCGGGCAGCACCTTGAAATTGTCGTCGACATCGACCAGGCGGTTGTAGACGGCGAAGGTGTGATAGGCATCGTCGCCGGAATGCATGTCGGCGGGATCCATCGACTGCTTCTCGCCGCTCCACTCATAGCCCAGGACCTTCACGCAATTGTCGCCCGCGGCGGCGAAGGCCGGCGAACCGGCGAGCACGCCGGCGCCGGCGAGCGCGATCGCCGAAACCCAATTCGAGATTTTCATTGGCTTTCCTCCCCATGTTGACCCTGCGCGGGTTCCCGCGCGCAGGCCCGGCAAGTTTCCGATATGCCGGACTGCAGTTCGGTTTTTAGAATAAAAGACTACGCGCGTCGGTTAGAGCGAGTCAAGAAACCGGGCATTGCAAAAGTATGACTTATTGGCGCTGAGCGCTCACCCCGGGCCAGCGTTCCTCAGCGGTCGATGCGCCAGCGCTCGACCAGCTCTTCGTTCAGCTCGATGCCGAGGCCCGGCGCCGTCGGCAGCTCCATATAGCCGTCCTTGAGGACCGGCTCCGGCGAGACGAGCTCGCGCCGGAGCGGGCTGTCGAAGACCTTGGGCGAGACATATTCGAACAGCGGCGCCGCCGGGCAGGCCGCCTGGAAGTGGCGCCCGACCGCCGAGGTGATGCCGGTCTTCCAGCCATGGGGAATGACCTCGGCGCCATGGAACTCGCAGAGCTCGGCGATGCGCCGGATCTCCGTCAGCCCGCCACCACGCCCGATATTGGGCTGGACGACGGAGACTCCGCCGCGCTCCAGCCATTCGCGAACCTCGAAGCGGGTGGCCGCGGCCTCGGCGCCGCAGATCCGGATCGGGCTCTGCGCGGCGAGCTTGGCGTGGCCGGCGAGATCATCATGCTGAAGCGTCGCCTCGGCGAAGTAGATATCGCAGTCGGCGACGCGGTCGAGCACCCATTTGGCGTCGTGCCAGCTCGTCCAGCGATAGCCGAAGTCGAGCGCCATGAGGATGCCATCGCCCAGCATCTGCCGGCCTTGCCGGATGAGCCCGACCAGCTCGGCGTCGCTCACCAGATCGTAGAACAGCACCTCCATCTTGACGGCGCGGAAGCCCGTGGCGAGCGCAGCCTCGAACTGGCGCCCGATCTCGGCCATGAGTGCTGTGATGGGCCGGCCCTGGGCGAGGCCGGGATAGATGGTGCAGTAGGGCCGGAGCCGCTCGCGCCGGGCGCCGCCCAAAAGCTTATAGGCCGGCAAGCCCAGAGCCTTTCCGGCGAGGTCGTAGAGGGCGATGTCGATGGCGGAGAGCGCGTGGATGCCGAGCCCGCGCCGGCCCGGCCAGAAGGTGCCCTCATAGAGCTTCTGCCACAGGGCCGCGGTCTCGACCGGATCGGCGCCCAGCAGAATCTCGCCGGCATTGCGGCTCCAGAGATGGGCGGTCGGCATCTCGAGGAAGGATTTCACCACCGCCGGCGGAGCATCGGTCTCCCCGATGCCCGTGCGGCCCGCCTCGTCGGTCAGGCGGACGATCACGGTGTCCACCGTGCCGTCGAGATCGTTATGCGCCTGATCGGGTGCTGCGACCGGGATCACCTCGACGGCGGCGATCTTCGACATGGCTTCCCCTGCGCTCCCCGTTCCGGAATTCCGGAAGAGACTACGCATTTCCGGAAATTCCGGGCAAGGGGCCGGGCGCCGCGCCGATCCCGCCAAGCTTCTTTTGCCAGGGGCGCGCCGGGATGCTTCTATATCGGCCGCGGGCAAACCCCTTGGCATCGGAGGCAGGCATGACGGTCCATGGCATGAACCACTTCACCATCCTCGCCAAGGATCTCGAGGCGACGCGGAAGTTCTATACGGAGATCCTCGGCCTCAAGGAAGGCTACCGTCCGCCCTTCAACTTTCCCGGTATCTGGTTCTATGCCGGGAAGCATCCGATCCTGCATGTAATCGGGCGCAATGCGCTGACCCCCAAGGGCGGCGTCTTCGACCATATGGCCTACAGCGCCAAAGGCCTCGCCGGGATGGTGGCCAAGCTGAAGGCAAAGGGCATCGAGCACGAGGTCGTGCATCAGGTGGGGTCGGATGTCTGGCAGGTCTTCTTCCACGATCCCAACGGCGCCAAGATCGAGCTCGACTTCGCCCCGGACGAGGCACCGCCCGCTTAGCTTGGTGGGGCGACGAGCGAGCTCTTGCAACCCTGGATCCCGGCTTTCGCCAGGATGACGACGAGGAAGCGGCGCGAATCTGCCCCTATTAAATCGATCTTCCCTCGTGGGGGGACGCCTCAGAGATTCGTCCGGTAGTCTTCCTCGACATGGGCGTCGATCTCGCGGGCGAGCGCCTCGCCCTTGCCCATCTTCGGAGCCAGATACCGGCCGAAGGAGAAGGGGGTGCGCGCCGGCCAGCTCTCATGCTGCCACAGACGCGAGCGCATGAAGGCCTTGGCGCAGTGGAAGAAGCATTGGGTCACGGTGAGCCGGATGACCACCTTCGCCGGCTTGCCGCGAGCGGCCAGGCGCTCGAGCAGCGCCGGATCGGCCGAGAGCTCCGCTTTGCCGCTGACCCGAAGGGTCTCGGTATTGGGCGGCATGATGAAGAGGAGCCCGACATGTGGATTGGCGAGGATGTTCTCCAGGCCGAAGAGGAGATTGTTGCCCGAGCGGTCGGGGATGAGCAGCGTCCTGCGATCCTCGACCAGGACGAAGCCCGGATCATCGCCCTTGGGCGAGGCCTGCTGGTTGCCGGCCGCATCGGCGGTGGCGAGCACTAGGAAAGGCGCGCGGCGGATGAAGTCGATGGCAGCGTCGTCGAGCTCCGTCAGCAGCTTCAGCGGCGTCACCGCGCCTGCGCCGCCCATGCGCTCGCGCAGCGCCGCGACGGTGGTGATGCGATGATCCGAGCCGGCGTCCATGCGCGCCTCCTTTCGAGACGCGCCAGTGTAGCGAGCGCCGGTGAGGCTGCGAAGGGTGGCGCGTTACCGCCCGCCCTTGCCCAGCGGCTTGGTGCCCGCGGACTGGAAGAGACCGGTCGCGGGGCTTGCGGAGACATTGTGGACAGTGATCCTGTCGCTGTATTGCCCCGAATTCGCATTGCACACGCCAGGTGCGAGGGTGACCGCCGGATAGTCGCCGACAGCCCCCTCGATGGTCCCGGAACTGCCGACATCGTTGCAGATCCGGATGATCCGGTAGACGGTGCTGACCCGGAGGGTGCGGGACTCACCGGGCGCAAGCGTGAAGGTTCCGGCGCCGATGATCGTCCCGCCGCCACCACCGCCACCCGACGAGCCGGAAGCACAACCATAAAGGGTTGCAGCGAGGAAGGGTATGACGAGGAATCGACGGCCTATCATGATCGGATTCCCTTTGAAGCCGAGCTCGTGTGACGGCAGATAGCACGGGAAGGTTGCAGGTCACGATCACTTATTCGAGAACGCATATAAGCCCTTCGGAAATCTCGGTGAAGCCCCGCTCGCTGCCGTCGCCCCGAACCGGCGGCTCGCGTAGAATGACGGCTTCCAATATCCCCAAGCAGCGAGCAAAGAGCAGCATGTCGTATCAATCGATCACTGTGCAGCCGGTCGCGGGCTCCCTGGGCGCCGAGGTTTCGGGCATCGATCTGGCGGGGCCCTTGAGCAACACCGCGGCGGCGGAGATCCGGCGCGCCTTCACCGAGAATCTCGTTCTCTTCTTTCGCGACCAGCACCTGACGCCCGAGCAGCATCTTGCCTTCAGCGGGTTGTTCGGCCGGCTCTGCCGCATGCCTTACATCAAGCATATGGACGAGTACCCCGACATCATCGCCGTGCTGAAGGAGGCCGATGAGCGCAAGATCAGTACCTTCGGCAATGCCTGGCATTCGGATTTCAGCTTCATGGAGGAGCCGCCTCTGGGCTCGATCCTCTATGCGCGGGAGGTGCCGAGCCATGGCGGCGATACGCTCTTCGCCAATATGTACGAGGCCTATGAGGCGCTGTCCGAGGGCATGAAGCGGATGCTGCTCGGCCTCAAGG
>DATFRE010000628.1:0-6421 GCA_035263545.1 Dongiaceae bacterium | reverse complement strand
GAGCACCGCCAGCATCATGAGGGCCGTGGCAATCGGCCGCCGGATGAATGTCTCCGAAATATTCATGAAGCCGCCCTTCGGCCGCTGGAGGTCAACTGCCCTTTGTCGCCGGCGCGGGCTGCTCAATCTGGACCCGCGCGCCCGGGCTCAGGCGGAACTGGCCGTCGACGACGATCTTCTCGCCCGCCGTCAGGCCCGAGGTCACGATCGCCTGCCCCTGCTGAAAGCCTGCGAGCTGCAAGCTGCGGCGCTCGACCGTCTGATCGGGCTTGATCAGATAGGCGTAATAGCCCTCGGGCCCCTGCTGCGCCGTCGTGGCGGCCACCGTGACCACATCCTTGCGGGTCGAGAGGATCAGCCGCGCATTGACGAACTGCCCGGGCCACAACTGCGCATTGTCGTTGTCGAAGGTCGCCTCCAGGTGGATCGTGCCGGTGGTGGTATCGACCTGATTGTCGATCAGGGTGAGCTTGCCCGTGTCGAGCACCTCGGCGGCATTGGCATCGAGCGCCTCGACCGCCAGCGGGGCCTTCTCCTGATTGCGGCGGATCTCGACGAGATGGCTCTGCGGGATGGTGAAGTCGACGAAGATCGGCTGCAGCTGGGTGATGCTGACCAGTGCGGTGCCGTCGCTGGCATGGATGAGGTTGCCCTGATCCACCAGCCGCGCACCCGTGCGCCCGCTGAGCGGCGCGCGGATATCCGCATAGCCGAGATTGAGGCGCGCCGTGTCGATCGCCGCCGCATCGGCCTTGATCGACGCCTCGATCTGGCCGACCAGCGCCTTCTGGGTGTCATAGGCCTGCTGGGTCTGATAGCCGCCGGTCAGGAGCTTCGCGAAGCGCTGGAGATCCGCCTTCGCGCTGACGAGCTGCGCCTCGTCCTTCTGCTGGGTCGCAACGGTCTGGTCGAGCGCGGCCTGGAGCGGGCGCGGATCGATCTGGAACAGAGGATCGTCCTCCTTCACCATCTGACCTTCGGTGAAGAAGACCTTCATGATCTGCCCGTCGACGCGGCTGCGCACGGTTACGGAATTGTAGGCCTGCACCGTGCCCAGGCCGTCGGCATAGACAGGGACGTCCCGCGCCTCTGCGGTGCCTGCGACAACCGGCACCGCGGCCGCGGCCCCTGGCAAAGGGGCGGCCTGCAGCGACGGCTGGCCATGCTGGGTCCACCAGAACCCGCCAAGGCCGAGCGCCAGCACAGCGGCGCCGAGGAAAAGCTTGCGCATCATGTCGAGGGCTTCCGCCGCGATGGCCACGCGCCGTGACCCTCTCCACCGTTATCGGTAGGGAGATCGAGGGAGTGTGTGAGGGCACGCTTCGTCATGTAGGTGAGCCTGTCCATCGCGCTTGCCAATTAAGCTTTGGTAATCTGCCGAAGGGCCGATGCCATCGACAGCCGATGCACGATCCAGCCCGCGATTTCCTGCGGCCGATAAAGGGGCCTTGCGACACTCGGCCGCGCGGCGGCCTTTGCGCTCGAAATGCAGAAGCGCCGCTAAGGGTTCATAAGATCGCGAAGGATTGCGGCATCACATTTTGGCGCATCCTGCCGATGAATTCCGGCAACAGGCTGAAGGAACAGAAAGATGCGCAACATCTGCGGGCTCATCGCGCTACTGGCGATGATCTTCGCGCCCATCGCGGTCCATGCGGAAATGAGCCCGCCCGCTCCGGGTCCCGCGCCCGTGACATCGCCGGAAGAATGGGCGAACGACGCCGGAACCGCGGCCGGGTTTGCGGCCAGCTGTGGCGTCGATCCGACGCCGGTGCGTGCCGCCTTCACCGTCTATCTGGATCGCCGCCACAGCAGCGCCGGCGAGCGGCAGAGCCTATGGCAGCATCTCTCACTCGCCGAGCGCAGCACCATCGGCAACTTCGACGCAGCCACATCGAGCTGCGACTCGGTGCAGACGATCGTGTTGAGGGCGGTGCACCGCCTGGAGGAGGCGAGCCGGTGACCGGCTCGCGGAACTCTCTCTAGGGTCTCATCAACTCCAGAGCGACAGGAGAGAGCTCGATGGTGACCGGCAGGCGGGCGATGATGTCGCCGTCGCCCTGCACCGGATCGCCGATCGGACCATCGATGACAACGCGCCGAGCGGTCACGATCTCGATATCGGAGAGCCCGGGCAGCTTGCCCAAGGCCAGTGCGAGCGCGTAACGGATCGTCCGCCACACGCCGCCCCGGCGGAACAGGCAGACATGGAGCTCCGCCCGATCGAGGCGGGCCTCCGGCGCCACGACGAAACGCCCACCGTAATAGCGGCCGCGGGCGACGACCACCGAGGCCGCCTCGTGCTCCACGCCGTCGATCGAGACCCGATAGGTGGGGAAGGGAAAGCAGACGAGCTGGCGCAGCATCTCCAGCACATAGGCGCCCTTGCCCAGAAGGCGCTTCAGACGCGGCGAGACGCCCGCCACCACATGCGCATCGAAGCCGACCCCCGCCATCATGACGAAGGCACGGCCATTGGCGATGCCGGGGCGGCAGATGAGCGGCCGACCCTTGGTCGCGGCCTGAGCCGCCTGGCGCAGATCCTCGATGCCGAGCTCGGCCGCCAGAACATTGGCGGTACCCAGCGGTATCAGCGCCAGCCGCCCGCCCCCGGCGGCGAGCCGGCCATTGGCCGCCTCGTTCGCCGTGCCATCGCCGCCGGCGACGATCAGGGTCTGGCTCTGGGGCGTGCCGCGGGCCATGCGCTCGGCATCGCCCCGCGCCGCCGTGTGCTCGAGATCGAGAGCGGCGCCCTCGCCGCGCAGCAGCTCGAGCGCCGCCGCCAAGCGCTTCGCCTTGCGCCGCCCGGCGGTGGGGTTGAAGACCACCGCCAACGGCCACCCGGGGGCATGCGTCGCGGCGTGCGTCGGGGCGTGCGTTGCGGCATTGCGCATCGTGGCGCCACGCTTCGCGGCTGCAAGGGGCGCCAACTCTGTCATCGGACCGTCCATTTCGCTACTCTCGATAACAATGCCGTGTCAGTCCACTTACAAATTCATGAATATTTCGCGAAACAAAACTATATCGCGGATTTTCGTTTGAGAGCCCTACAGAATATTGATATAGCAGCCGCGGGCCTCACGACAGCCGGCACTGTCCATGAACACGGTCGCAGCGGCCAACCGCTATCGCACGATCTGGATCAGCGACATCCATCTCGGCACCCGGGGCTGCAAGGCCGATTTTCTCCTCGATTTCCTGAAGCACACCGAGTCCGACTATCTCTATCTGGTCGGCGACATCATCGATTGCTGGCGGCTCCGGCGGAGCTGGTACTGGCATCAGACCCACAACGACGTGGTGCAGAAGCTGCTGCGCAAGGCGCGCAAGGGCACCAAGGTCATCTATGTCCCGGGCAATCACGACGAGCCGCTGCGCGACTACACCAACATGCAATTCGGCGGCGTCACGGTGATCGAGGAGGCGATCCACGTCGCCGCCGACGGGCGCCGCTTCCTCGTGATGCATGGCGACAAGTTCGACGGCATCGTCAAATACGCCCGGTGGCTCGCCATACTGGGCGACCATGCCTATACGCTGCTGCTGGCCGTCAACCACTGGTACAACCTCTGGCGGCGGCGCTTCGGCTACCCCTACTGGTCGCTCTCCGCCTATCTCAAGCGCCGGGTCAAGGACGCCGTCAGCTATATCGACGATTTCGAGGTGGCGCTGGCCGAGGAAGCGCGCCGGCGCGGGGTCGACGGCGTCGTCTGCGGCCATATCCACAAGGCGGAGATCCGCCGGTTCGGTCCCGTGCTCTACTGCAATGACGGCGACTGGGTCGAGAGCTGCACGGCCCTGGTGGAGCATGGCGACGGGCGCCTGGAGATCCTCGACTGGGCCAGCCTGCGCAAGTTCTCGATGCTGAGCCTGGCCGCGAGCTGATGCGCATCGTCATCGTTTCGGACGCCTGGCTGCCGCAGGTGAACGGCGTCGTGCGCACGCTCATGCGCACGGTCGACGAGCTGAAGGGGCTGGGCCACGAGATGCAGGTCATCTCCCCCGACCTCTTCAGAAGCGTCCCCTGCCCGACCTATGCCGAGATCCGCCTGGCGGTGCTGCCACGCCGGCACATGACGCGGCTCATCGATTCCTTCCAGCCCTGCGCCATCCATATTGCGACCGAGGGACCGCTTGGCCTCGCCGCCCGGCGCTACTGCCTGCGCCGGAAGCTCCCCTTCACAACCGCCTTCCACACCCGCTTTCCCGAATATGTGAAGGCGCGGATCGGCCTGCCTTTGCCGGTGGGCTATGCGGCGCTGCGCCGCTTCCACAAGCCGGCCAGCGGCGTGATGGTGGCGACCGCGAGCCTCGAGCACGAGCTCGCCGGGCGCGGCTTCCGCAACCTCCGGCGCTGGACCCGGGGCGTGGATACCGATCTCTTCCGGCCGCGGGACAAGTCCTTCCTCGACCTGCCGCGCCCGGTCCATCTCTATGTCGGGCGGGTGGCGGTGGAGAAGAACATCGAGGCCTTCCTCAAGCTCGAGCTCGCCGGCAGCAAGATCGTGGTCGGCGGCGGGCCGCAGCTGGCCGAGCTCAGCCGGCGCTATCCCGAGGTGCGATTCGCGGGGCCGCGCCAGGGCGAGAATCTCGCCCGACATTACGCCGCGGCCGATGTCTTCGTCTTTCCGAGCCGCACCGATACCTTCGGCCTGGTGCTGCTGGAGGCGCTGGCCTCCAGCGTGCCGGTGGCGGCATATCCGGTGCCGGGGCCGCTGGATGTGGTGGACGGCGCCGGCGTGGGCTTCCTGGACGAGGACCTCGCCTCCGCTGCGCGTCACGCCCTTGCGATCTCCCCCGAGGCTTGCCGGCGCTACGCCCTACAATTCTCCTGGCAGCGCTCGGCGGCGCAGTTCCTGGGCAACCTCCAGCCCTTCGACCCGGCCATCAACAAGCCCGAGAACTGAGCCTTATTCCCCCTCGGGGGAGAGGGTTGGGGTGAGCGGGGCTGTCCGACCATGGCCGTAGCCGCTTGCCGTCGCGCGGCTCCCTGGGGGAGCCGCGCTACCGTCGGCAAACCGGTCGGAGTCCTAGTACTTGGGCTTTTCACCGATGGCCCGAAGTGCCTTCCTATAGTCCGCGACGGCGGTCTTCGGCTTGCCGGCCTTGCAATCCGACGCGGCCGTGGTGGCCAGCTTCCTGGCCGACACCGCGTTGGCCGTGCTCGCCTTTGTGGTGACGCTGTCCCACTGCTTCTGCAGCGCCACACAAGTCTGCGCCGGCGTCATCGACGCGGCGCTGGCGGCCGATGCCAGCAGACCCGTCGTGATCAGGGCCGCAGCCGCAGCCGAAAACATGCCTTTCTTGCTCATGATCTCCTCTTGCGATTTGGCGGCCGACCACCGGCCGCCTGTGCGCGGACAAGTAGGAAGGTCGCCTGTGGGCCAGCCTCTTCTCTGCATAAATATCTGTTTACGTGAACATCTATTCACGTGGCGGCACGCCGGGCGCTGCCACACGGGCAATCGGCGCATCCGACGCCTCGAGGCCAAGGCGGGTGCGCTTCTGGACCTCCGGCGGCTCCCCAGGGGGTCGGGCTTGACCCTGGTTGGGGCATACCCGCGCGGACGGCCGGGCCTTCGCCCGGCCGCGACGTGCCTGGAGCGATCGAGCAGGCGAAATTGTCGAGATCCCAGTCCCCCCTTGCCAGCGGGGCCGGGCAATGTTACCCGCCGGAACTATGGAAGCCGGCCCCGCCACCATCTCGAAGCTCTCGATCCTCATCCCCGTCCTGAACGAGGCCGACAACCTGCCGTTGCTGCGCGACCACCTGACGGCGGCGCTGGAACAGCTCGGCCATGACTGGGAGGTGGTGCTGGCGAATGACGGCTCCACCGATGGCTCGGCCGAGGCCCTCGACCGGATCGCGGCGTCCGATAAGCGCTTCAAGGTCATCCATCTCCGGCGCAATTTCGGCCAGACCGCGGCCCTGATGGCCGCTCTCGACCATTCCTCGGGCGACATCATCATCATGATGGATGCCGATCTGCAGAACGATGCCAGCGACATCACCCATCTGCTGACCAAGCTCGACGAGGGCTATGACGTGGTCTCCGGGTGGCGCCGCGAGCGGCGGGATGCCGAATGGGGCCGGCAATGGCCCTCCCAGGTCATCAACCGCTTCATCTCCTGGATGACCGGCGTGCGCCTGCACGACTATGGCTGCACCCTTAAGGCCTATCGGCGCTGGGCCCTGGAGAATGTCCGCCTCTATGGCGAGATGCACCGCTATATCCCCATCTATGCGAGCTGGGAGGGGGCGCGGGTGACCGAGCTGCCGGTCGTCCACCATCCGCGGCTGCATGGCCGCTCGAAATACGGCTTCTCGCGCATCCCGCGCGTCGCCCTCGACCTGCTGGTGATCTTCTTCTTCGACCAGGCCATGGACCGGCCGATGCAGTTTTTCGGCAAGATCGGCTTC